>DASZGZ010000297.1:0-1677 GCA_035938355.1 Acidobacteriaceae bacterium | reverse complement strand
CCAGAAGATGCGCACCGCAACAGGATCCACGTGCTTGCCATCTGCAATGATCTCGGCGTAGAGGTTCTGGTCATCGAGCACGACACCCAGCATGCCGGGCTCGCGATGCTCAAGGCCGCGCATGGCGTTGTAGGTGTGGGTGGCGGAGACTCCGCCGGCAGCGATGCCAGCACGCGCCTGGACGGCGGTCGCATCACTATGGCCCAGGCTGACGCGAACCCCAAGCGATGCCGCATGAGTGATGAGCTCGAGCGCGCCGGGCAGCTCCGGCGCGATGGTGATGAGCCGCACCGTGCCACGCGCCGCCTGCCAGAAGCGGTCAAAGAGTTCCACGGAGGGCGCCTGCAGATACTCGGGCGGATGCACGCCACGCTTGGCATAGGAGATAAAAGGTCCTTCCAAGTGAAGACCGAGGGGAACGGCGCCTGGCAGGGATTTCTTCTCGATCAGCGTTGCGAGGCCGTCGAGCGCAAACAAGGTGCGATCCACGGCGGCAGTAACGAGCGTAGGCAGCCATGCTCCCACACCGTGCTTCGCCAGAAGAGTGCTCACATGCGCGACGCCGTCTGCGTCGCCTTCCATCACATCGTGGCCGGCGGCACCATGAACATGAATATCAAGCATTGCCGGTGCGAGGAGCGCGCCGGGCAACTCGTGAAGCTCGGTGTGCTGCGGGAGACCATCACCGCGGTTGCCAAAGCTGTGGATGACGCCGTCTTCGATAAGCAGCCAGGCGTCGGGTAGAACACCTTCCGGTAGCAACAGGGCCCCGGCGGTCAGCAAACTACGCATGCAGATTCCTTCGCGCGATGAATGAGCAGATCCCTTCACTCCGCGGCCTTTCGCTCGGCGAAACACCGCTTCGGTCGGGAAAAGGATACGCTTTCAGTATTTCAGAGATGGCGCCAAGTTGTTCACTCGCTTCAATCTCCATTGACGATCGGAACGCCGATTTCTTCGGCGCGCGGCAGAGTATGCGTCTTTGAGAGCTGGGCGCGCAGGGTGTCGAACTGACGGGCGCGTGCGATCCAGAGCTGGGTGGCCATGTCGTACTGGGCGAGCACGTTTTCCAGCCAATAAGGGCGATTGTCGCGTAGCCACTCCTGCGAAAAGAGCTCGCGTGTCAGCGTATAGCCGTCGCGCAGGTCCTGACAGCGGCCGTTGGCGTTGCTGATTTCGACCAGGTCGCTGAAGGCGCGGGAGTGCGGCGTGGCTGCCTCGCTGTAGGCGTCCGCGTAAGCGCGAGCGATCTCGTCCGCGAACTGAAACTTCATGCCAATAAAGTCGATGCGGCGCGCGCCTAACGCGAGGGCGTCGAGTGCATCCTGCTGCCGCAGCGGATTGGCGGCCCGGGCCTCATCAATGAGGATGATGGCGTTCTCGGCGTAGAGCCGCACGTCTTTGAGGATGGGCAGCAGCTTGGCCGAGTCCTGCTGGCCGGCCGGGCTCCAGGGATCTTCCCAGAAGAGCATATTCGACCCGCCGAAGCGGAAGCCATTGTCGGAAAGCAGCTTCTGCGCGGCCATGATCTGACCCTGCGCCTTATCGATTTTGCCGCTAAGATCGCCGTGGAAGACGGCGCCGTAGCTGGATTCGAACTGCTGCAAGGGACTTTCGCCGGGCTGCCACGAAGCCGCCGCGCCAAAGAGGACGCCGTACCAATCTTCGTCGAAGATG
>DASZGZ010000296.1:0-5649 GCA_035938355.1 Acidobacteriaceae bacterium | reverse complement strand
GAGCACCCGCCGCCGTTCTGCTACAGTCCAGTAACAATTCAATGCCGATCGATCCCAGCTTTCTGCCGCCCGCTGCCTCGCCGGATGACTTTGCAGTCCCGGGGGACCGGGTGCCCGTCGCTCCGTTGGGCGAGCCGCCGCTCCCGCCTGCTACGCCGAACCTCGGACACACTCTCGTCTTCGGTGTCCTCGTCGCGCTCGCCGGCTTCTTTATCGGCCTAGTCTTTCAGCTCGCCCTCATGCACCTTGCGCCGCATATGCGGGAATCGGCAGAGCAGTTGCAGACCGATCCGCTGGTCGTGATCCCGGTCGAAGCCTTCATCTACGCAGTCGCCGGCGCTGCGAGCTTCCTCCTCTTTCCGTTCTTGTGGAGGCGTCCCTTCGGCCAGGGCATCCACTGGCGCGCCTTCATCGTCCGCCGGCACACATGGCTGCTGGTCGGCATTGGCGTGGCCACCAGCGTCGTCGTCCAGTTGCTGTCGAACTTCCTGCCTATCCCGAAGGAACTGCCCATCGATAAGTTCTTCACCCATCCGCTCGGCGTCTGGCTCATCGCCGTTTTCGGCGTCACAGTGGCGCCGGCCTTTGAAGAGCTGGCCTTCCGCGGCTTCCTGCTACCCTCGCTCGCCAGCGCGTGGGACTGGGTGATCCAGCGCGTACGCACTCCACGTGATCTGCTGGGTGGTCCCACGGCACAACAGTTTCGAGAAGGCGAATGGCAGCAGCAGACGGCTGTCTCCCCGTCACTGCCCTCCGATGGCGCGAACGTCTTCGATCGTGCGTCGGACTTTGGCGACGCGCAGCGGGGTCTTAGCAACGCGCAGGTTTGGGGCAGCGCGGAGCGGGGTATCAGCAATGCAGAGCAGGGCACCGGCAATGCGGAGCGGGGTTCCGGCAACGCGGGACAGGATTCCGGCAATAACGACCCGCGCTGGAGCATCCCCGCCCTGGTCTTCTCCACCATCATCACCAGCATCGGCTTCGCCATGCTGCACGGCGCGCAGCTTGCCCACTCCTTCGCGCCCCTGGCCGTGCTCTTCGCGGTCAGCGTGGTGCTCTGCATTGCGCGCCTGCGGTTCCATTCCCTCGCCGCCAGCACGCTGGTGCACTCCCTGTACAACGCCACCATTTTCGTCATGCTCTTCATCGGCACGGATGGCTTCCGCCACTTGGATAAGCTGGGGAAGTAAAACGCGGTGCAGAGCCGCAAACTACAAGTCAGAGGCACTCGATGACGCAATCCTCCAGCCCTCGTCAGCAGTTGCTCACCCTGCTCGCCCGCCAGTCCTTCAAGCTTGGAGACTTCCAGCTCTCCTCCGGCGGACGCAGCGACTACTACATCGATTGCCGCACCACCACGCTCCACGCCGAGGGCGGGCGTCTGACCGGAGTGGCCATCCTCGAACTGCTGCACAAGCACCATCTCGACCCGCACGCTGTCGGCGGCCTCACCCTCGGTGCCGACCCGGTCGTCTCTGCCGTGGCCATCGCCAGCGCGCAGCACCATCTCGACGCCGGCAAAGGCCGTCTCATCCACGGCTTTCTCGTGCGCAAGGCGGAAAAGGCGCACGGTACCGGCAGGAAGATCGAAGGCTTCTCTGAGGAGAATGCGCCGGTGCTCATCGTCGACGACGTATGCACCACCGGTGCCTCAACCATCACTGCCATCGAAGCGGCCCATGCCGCCAGGATGCGCGTGATCGGCGTGGTCTGCCTGGTGGAACGGCTCGAAGCGAAAGGCCGGCCGGCAGTCGAAGCGGCCGCCAACGGCGCGCCCTTCCTGAGCCTCTTCACGTCCGACGATGTGCGCGCTGAGCACGTGAAGCACATGCCGATGTAGCCATATCGAGGCGCATCCACAAGCCTCATCATCCCGACTGATGCGGAGGGATCTGCTGTTTAATTATCGCTATTCAGTGCCCGGCTTCCAGATGTACGCGCCAGCCTGCGGCAGCCCGAAATGCGCCAGCACCCGATCCACAAAATTGCGAACCATATCTGCGGTCGTGGCGGGCTCGTTGTAGAAGGCGGGGATCACCGGAAAGATCGTCGCCCCGGCATCCGCTGCAAGCTGCATGTTGCGCAGGTGGATCCGGTTGAATGGCGTCTCGCGCACGCAGAGCAGCAGCGGCCGCCGCTCCTTCAGACACACATCCGCCGCACGCTCGATCAGATTCGCCGCCATGCCGTTGGCTATGCCGGCCAGCGTCCCCATGGAGCAGGGAAGCACGATCATCCCCGCCGACGGATAGCTGCCGCTCGCGATCGAAGCGCCGATATCCTGCTCTGCATGCTGCCGTGTTTTCTTTTGAGACGCGCCGAGAAGCTTCTCCAGCAGTTCATGGCGGCCGGAGAGATGCAATTCCTCCGCGATGACGCGAAGCGCCCCTTCTGAAGCGACGAAGTCAACACCCGAGACACGGGCGTCTGCCTCCAGCGCGCGCAGAAGCTGCTGCGCCAGCAAAGCGCCGCTCGCTCCCGTCACCGCGACGGTGACGTTCACGCAGGCACAGCCTCGTACTTCAGTACCCGGTCGAAGATCGCATCCACATTCCGCAGTTGCCGCTCAAGCTCGAAGGTCCGGGCCAGCTTCTCCGGCGAAAGCCGAGCCGTAATCTCCCGGTCCTGCGCCACCAGATCGCGGAAGACGAGCTCCTCGCGCCACGCCCGCATCGCATGCGACTGCACCAGCCGATACGCGTCCTCGCGCGACATGCCGGATTCAGCCAGATCCAGCAGCAACTGTCCGGAGAAGATCAGGCCGCCCGTGCTCTCGAGATTGCGCAGCATCCGCTTCGGATACACCAGCAGCTTGTCGATGAGCGCGGTCGTCTTTGCCAGCAGATAGTCGGCCAGGATCGTCGAGTCCGGAAAGATCACCCGCTCAACCGACGAGTGCGAGATGTCCCGCTCATGCCACAGCGCGACGTTCTCGAAAGCGGCCTGCGCATTCGCGCGCACCACGCGCGCCAGGCCGCTGATCTGCTCCGATGTGATCGGATTGCGCTTGTGCGGCATCGCGCTCGAGCCCTTCTGCTTCTCGGAGAAGAACTCCTCCGCCTCGCGCACCTCTGTCCGTTGCAGATGGCGGATCTCGGTCGCGATCTTGTCCAGCGTCGCCGTCAGCACGGCAAGCGTGGAAATGTAGTAAGCGTGGCGATCGCGCTGGATCACCTGCGTTGCCACCGGCGCGGCCTTCAACCCCAGCCGTTCGCAGATGCGCGCCTCGTGCTCCGGCTTCAGATGGCCAAAGGTGCCCACCGCGCCTGAAAGCTTGCCGACCCGCATGTCCTCTGCCGCCGCATCGAAGCGAACCAGGTCGCGGTCGATCTCCGCATACCAGTTCAGCAGCTTCAGCCCGAAGGTGGTCGGCTCAGCGTGCACCCCGTGCGTGCGGCCGATGGTAGGCGTGTGCTGGAACTCGATCGCTCGCCGCCTGAGCACCTCTTTCAGCCCCAGAATGCCCTGGCGCAGCAGCCCGGAGGCTGCCTTCACCTGCAGTGCCTGCGCCGTGTCAACCACATCGTTCGAGGTGAGGCCGTAGTGCAGCCAGCGGGCCTGCGGACCGATCTTCTCCGCCACCGCCGTCGTGAACGCGATCACATCATGCTTCACTTCGGACTCGATCTCGTGAATGCGCCTCAGATCGAAATCGCCACGGTCGCGAATGGCCGCGGCCGCCTCTCTGGGGACGATGCCATCCTCCGCCAGCGTCTCTGAGGCGGCCGTCTCCACCTTCAGCCACATGCGGTACTTGTTCTCATCCGTCCAGATGGCGCCCATCCCGGGCCTTGTATAGCGTGCAATCAATCCGGTCTCTCCCTGCGTCCCTGTCATTCTGGAGCGCAACTTCCTATTCTATCGGGCGTGCATCCTATTGAGCGGACAGGAGGAGTAACGATGGCAGAGCAGGCACAGGAAGACCTAGGCGAGGAGATGGTCACGATCGAACGATTCAGGGATATGCTACAGGCGGAACTCGCCAAGGGAAGGCTGGACTCCGCAGGCATTCACTGCTTTCTCGCGGGCGAAAACGCCGGTCTGCTCTACGGCAACGGTCTGGATGGGGTCCTTTTACAGGTCAGCGCATCGGAAGAAGCCGACGCCCGCGCCATCCTGAACGACCCGGGGCCGGCGGATGGCGACGTGACCACAGTGGCCTGAGAGAAAGGTCAGACTCTGACACCCAGCAGCTCGCTCATCTCCTGGTACAGGAAGCCAAAGCCGGGCCGGTAGGGCTGCACCCACTTGCCGTCGATGACGAACTGCGGAATGGCGCGCTTGCCCACGTGGCGCAGCACCTCATCGGCAGCTCCGGGCACCTGTTCAATGTCAATCTCGGTGTAGGCAATCTGGTGCTCTTCCAGAAAGCGCTTCGCCTCGCGGCAATCGCGGCACCATACGGCAGAGTAGAGGAGAACCTTCATGCGCCGCATAATACCGCGTCCATCGAACCATTGGGAATGCCGCCTTGTTCAGACGGCAGGTGACGATCGGCGACGCTGAAAGAACTCTCGTAACAGCGCCGTGCTCTCGGCAGCAAGCATCCCGCGATCTACCGTCATCTGGTGATTCAGCGCTGCATGGTTCAGCACCTGGAGCACGGAGCCTGCCGCACCGGCTTTCGGATCATCCGCCGCGAAAAGCAGCCGGTCGATCCTCGCATGGATCATGGCGCCCGCGCACATCGCGCAGGGTTCTAGGGTCGACACCAGGGTGCACCCTGTCAGCCGGTAGTTGCCGATAGCGTGTGCCGCAGCGCGCAGCGCAACTACCTCCGCGTGAGCCGTGGGATCGTTGTCACGCAGCACTCGGTTCTGCCCATGGGCGACGATTTCGCCGTCAAACAAAATCACAGCGCCGATCGGCACTTCGCCGGCCGCCTCGGCGGCGCGAGCCTCGTCCAGCGCTGCCCGCATCAGTTCAAGGTCCGCCGTCATCACCCTACACCGCCGGCTGCTGCTGCGTCATACAGTGCAGCGCGCCGAGGCCCCAGATGAAATCCACGCAGTGAATGCCCACGATGCGACGCTGCGGAATCAGCTCGGCCAGCGTATTCAACGCATGGCGGTCGTTCGCGTCGTTGAAAGTGGGGACCAGCACTAACCCGTTCGCAATATAGAAGTTCGCATAACTCGCGGGCAGCCGCTGTCCTTGAAAGACTACGGGTGAGGGAAGCGGCAACTCGACGATGCGGAAGGGCTGGCCGTCCGGGTTACGGGCCGCCCGCAGTCGGTCGAGATTCTCGGCCAATGGTTCGTGGTTGTCATCCCCGCGGTTCGTCTCCGTCACGGTGACGATTGTGTTCCGGTCAACAAATCGTGTGATGTCATCGACATGACCATGAGTGTCGTCGCCCGCTATGCCGCGGTTCATCCATAGCACCTGGTCAATGCCGAGATAGTCGTGAAAGGCCTGCTCCAGCTGCTCGCGGCTTACCCCTGGGTTGCGCTGCTGCACCGTGCTTAGCAGGCACTCCTCCGTAGTCAGCAGCACGCCCGCGCCATTGGTGTCGATGCTGCCGCCTTCGAGCACCAGCTCGTGCGGTGTGCCATCGGCGAGCTTCACTTCCGGCCCGAACGACGGCAACTGCAGCATCTCCGCCACGCGATTTGGCAGCGCATTGTCCAGCTCCCAATCGGGATACTT
>DASZGZ010000295.1:0-4098 GCA_035938355.1 Acidobacteriaceae bacterium | reverse complement strand
CGTACTTGGTCGCGGCACGCCATTCTTCTCCGGCCCCCGGCCGCCGCTCCGCCTTGTTGCCAGCGATCGAATTGGCGAGGACGTGATTCGGTTGACGTACGTTCCTGCTTAGTCGCGATTCGCCCGACGGACTGTGCCGGGCCGTCAGGCAAGTCGCTACAGCTTCTTGGCTTCGTCGCGCAGCTTCTCGGCCGCTGGCTTGTTGCCCAGCGCCGTCAAGACCTCTGCATGAAACCCAAGCATGGACTGCAGGGCATGCGTATTGAAGGCCTTCTGCTCAGGCTTCCGCGGAACATCGAAGGTCGCCCGCTCCAGCTCCTCTGCCTTTAGAAGATCTTCATTCGCGCCGCGCAGATCGCCAGTCAACGCGCGCGCCTGTCCGCGCACACCATATGCCGCCGCCTTCCCCGAAACATCGTCAAAGCCAAGGTCGGCGGTCGCGACCGCCTTCTCGGCATACGGCAGCGCCTCCTTCGGCCGGTTGTCTCGCATCAGGGCGGTGGCGCAGAGAACATAGGCCGCGCGTTTATCTTGACCGAAATAATCCGCCCGCAGCGGCTCGGCTGCTTCGGCTGCAGGTTCGCAGCTTCCCACCATCCCCGCGGGTCTCGTTCCAGAAGCGGAAAGAGTGCGGCACTTCTTGAAAAGCGAATAAAACTGGTCCACCCCGGCAAACTCCGGACCCGTCTCATGCGCATAATTTCGAGTTACCCACCGGCTCGTAAAGCGGACGCATACCGGTTGCCCATTCTGCTTGAATGGGACGAACGACAGGCGCTTTGTCTCGTCTGCGAAGACCGATGTGAGCGCATGCGGCCCACTGATTTGTTCGACCGCGGTTACCGTGCCAGCGGCATTCACATCCACTTGCAGAACTGCAAGTCCCTGGATCTTCTCCTTCGCCAGCACAATCAGCAGTTCGTGATTATTCTCATACTCCCAGGGAAAACCCTGCTTTTCCAAAGGAGCGCTTTTCACATGCAACTCCCCGATCGTCTCGTCGATTTGCAAAGGCGCGCCGCTGCAGGAGGATTGTGCATTCGCTCCCACGCATATAAAGGCCATGAAGGGCAGGAGAAGGAGGCTTAGCCGGCTCGGAATCCCGTTTCGGCGTCGTAGTGAGAAGCGATTCACGTCGGGCATCGCCGACGAGTGTAATTTGCAACAGTCGTAGTACAGCAATATGACAAATGGGTCACGGACTCAGTTCAGCAATACCAAATCGGAGCTGGAACGCTCCCAAAGAGCCCTCAAATCGCTATGCGACGGCGATCGCATCCCCTTTTGAGACTCGTGCGAAATCAACCTCGAAAAGTTGGCATAGCACCTCCGGTCAAATTGCTATCCTGAAATTAGGGAGTCAGGGCAGCCTCTCCCATCCTCCGTGACGTCCCCGCTAAACCCAATGGGATGACGACTTTACCAGTAAGTCCAATGATTGGACGAATTTAGGCCTCGGAAGCGTGCCTAAGTTGATGAATGGAAGTGGTTTACAGGGCGTCCTCCCGTGCCGGAGGGGGGAGGGGGTGGGTAGTACCGTTACCCTCACTCAGCGTGCAGAACCGTCTCAAACAGCAGCACGCTCAGCACCGTGAAGATGATGTCGTAGCCCACCAGCACCTTCACCCACAGCCCCGGATCGCTCTCCCCGGTCAGCACGTCGGTGGCCGCCAGCACCATCGCCAGCAGCGCGGGAATGAAGATAGGGAAGAGCACCAGCGGCAGCAGCAGCTCGCGCGAGCGCGCCCGCAGAGACAGCGCCGCGAAGAAGACGCCGTTCGCCACCAGCGCCCAGCTACCCAGGGGCAGTATGACAAGGAACAGCCACCCATTCCCCAGCGGATGCAGGTTGTAAAAGATCACGAAGACCGGTGTCAGCACCGCTTCGACGATCAGCACGAAGAAAAAATTCGCCAGCACCTTGGCCAGGTAGAGCGCGCTCGCCGGCGCCGGCGACATGCGCTGCGCATCGAGCACGTTGCCGCGCAGCTCGCGCGACCACGCCTGGTTCAGAGCCTGCAACGCGGCAAACAGCACCGCGACGCACAGCACGCCGCCCGCGTACTGGCGCGAAGTCTCACGCGTCGGATCAAAGGCCAGCGAGAAGAGCACGACGACCAGCAGGGCGTAGAACAGCATCGACTGCATCGCGTCCTTCGCGCGCCACTCGATGCGCAGGTCCTTGCGCAGGTGTGCCCAGAGCGCCGCGATCACACGACGTCCCTTGTGTCGGCTTTGGTCAGGTCGGCGAGAGTCGCGCCCGTAGCGCGCACGTAGTCTGCCGGTGAGAGCACGATCTGCACGCCGCGATGCCCGGCCGAGACCGAGATCGTGTCGAACAGCTCGATGGTCTCATCGGCAAATGCCGGATAGGCCTTCTTCGCGCCGAAGACGGTCACCCCGCCGCGGATGTAGCCAGTCAACGGCTGCACATCCTTGAGCGCTGCCATCTCCGCCTTGCGTACGCCGACCGCCCGCGCCAGCCTCTTAAAATCCAGTTCCGCATCGCCGGGAACGACCGCAAAGACGTAGTCGCCGCCGCCAACTGCGCACAGCAGCGTCTTGAAGACCTGCTCGGCCGGCATTCCAATCTTCGCCGCAACCGTCGTCGCGCGTAGATCCTCCGGGTCGACCTCGTACTCCTGCAAGGTGTACGCAATGCCGAGACCGTCCAAGATGCGTGCCGCATTGGTTTTGACGCGTGCCGCATTGGTCTTCATGCAGCCTCCGCAGTGCTGAGCGCGCCGCCTTGCATCGTGAGCACGACGTCGGCCATCGGCTCTGCCAGCTCGCGCTGGTGCGTCGTCAGCACGATCGTCCGGCCCGCGCTGCGCAGCTCCGTAAGCAGCGCCAGCATGCGCTCCGCACTCGCCCGGTCCATGTTGGAGAAGGGCTCGTCCAGCAGCAGCAGCTCCGGCTGCGACAGCAGCACGCGCGCCAGCGATGTGCGCTGCCGCATGCCCTGCGAGTATTGCCCCACTGGCCGCGTGAGCGCCGGATCGAGACCGACGATGCGCAGTGCCTCGTCGGCGCTGAGGCACGCCTGCCCGGGATAAAGCTGCGCTGTGTACTCCAGGTTCTCGCGCGCCGTCAGTTCGTCGTAGAGCATCGCCGCGTGGCTCATGTATCCAATGCGCGCGCGTGCGTCGGCTGGTGACTGGTCGAGCACGCTGACCGTGCCCAGCGTAGGCCGCAGCAGCCCAGCCAGCACGCGCAGCAACGTGGACTTGCCCGCGCCATTCTCGCCCAGCAGTAGGTAGCAGCGCCCACGCTCCAGCGCCGTACTCACATGGCGCAGGGCGGCGAAGCGTCCATAGAGTTTGGACACGTCCTGCACTGTGGCAATGGCGGCTGGCATAGGCTCCTCGCAGTATAGCGAGCGAGTCAGTGGGCGCTGGTCGGAGCGGGCGTGCGCAGCGCGGCGGTCTTGTCTGGAGCAGCCGGAGCAGGTGCGCCAGCCGGAGCGCCGCCGGGCTTCTGCGCCGGCGCATACTTGGACGCGCACTTGGCTTGCAGCTCGGTGGCGTGGAAGACGCCATCGTGCCCGAAGGTGCCGATGGCGAGCGCCTGCGCATTGTCCTTGAAGGTGTCGGGTGGCGGCTCTACGCCGGCATACTGGACCGGCAGCCGCTTGCCCAGCTCCAGCAGCACGAACTGCGCATGCGTGCCGTTGCGCTCGATTGATCCCGGAGCCACATTGCCCGCCACGCGCAGATGCCGCGTATACGCCTTGTCCCCCATGCCCTGCAGTTCCGTGATCGTGACGTAGTAGCTCTTGTTCGACTGGATGCCGCTCACGGCGAGCCAGGCGATGACGCCGAGAACGATGACGACTGCGAGACCGATACGTAATGTCTGGGAACGCTGCTGCATAGACGTGGTTTTAGGTTAGGTCGCCCGGCAGACAGCCGTCAAGCGGGCTGCATCAGATGCCGCCGTGAGCGTAGCGCCGCATAGGGAAGAGGGCGGCCAATCGTCGCTATAATCAGGCCAAGATCATGCGTGCTGGGAACGCGAGCGATGCGTTCGAGCCCGTGCCGGGGAGATGCAATGAGCCACAAAACAGAGCAGGAAAGCTATGCCACCACCGAAATACTG
>DASZGZ010000294.1:0-12087 GCA_035938355.1 Acidobacteriaceae bacterium | reverse complement strand
TGGGCATGGTGATCGGCTCCGCCTCGTTGATCCTGGTGGTCACCATCGGGTTGACGGGCAAGCAGTACGCGATGAAGCTGCTCGAGAACATCGGCCCAAACATGGTCGAGGTGGAGTATGCGGGCGGCTCCTCGAACGGCTTTGGCGAGTACCGCAACGATCTATTGACGATCGACGACGAACACGCTGTGGTCACGCAGGTGCCAGCTGTCTCTGCATCGTCACCGATGCTCGAGATGCATGATCGCGTTAGCTTTGGCGGCGGCGTTTCCAGGGACGTTCTGGTGCTTGGCGTTTCGCCGCAATATAGCGAGGTGCGCCACCTGATCGTCACCTCGGGACGCTTCTTCGACGATACAGATGAGGCCACGCACAGCAAAGCGGCGGTGGTCACCATTCCGTTCGCCACGCAGATGTTTGGCAGTCCTGAAGCGGCGATCAATAAGACGTTTCAACTGCGCGGAATGCCCATCACGATCGTCGGGACATTCAAGGAGAGCGTCGACACGTTTGGCATGTCCGAGGTGGCGGACGAAACGATCCTGATTCCCTACTCGGTGGCACGCTACTTCAACGGTACCGACAAGGTGAAGCAGCTCTTTTTCTCCATCCGGGACAAAAGTGACATTCCCTTTGCGACGAAAGACCTCATGCGTATCATCCAATCCCGGCATCAAGCGAACTCTGTGTACACAGCCAACACTCTGGTTGCCATCCTGCGCGTGGCGGGGCAGATCGCGGATGGTCTGACGGTGATGCTGCTGCTGCTGGCTACGGTGACGCTGGCCGTGGGCGGCGTGGGCATCATGAACATCATGCTTGCGAATGTGCGATCTCGCATCCGCGAAATCGGCATTCGCAAGGCGTTGGGTGCAACAGCTCGCGAGATCAAGCTGCAGTTCCTGTTGGAGGCAATTTTCATTTCGATGGCTGGAGGCCTCATCGGCGCAGTCCTGGGTTTGGCACCACCGATGGCTGCGCGTTTCTTCACGGCTTACAAAGTTCCGATATCGCCGTGGTCGGTAGTCATCGCGCTGGCGACATCGGTGCTGGTGGGCGTCATCTTCGGGACACTGCCTGCGACGCGGGCAGCGCAGCTCGATCCTGTGGAAAGCCTGAAATACGAATGAAGCGATTGTTATGACCGGTTGGCCGGGCGCCGCCTACTGAATGTAAGCGACGCCTTCGAGAGCAGCCTGTAGACAATCGATGGAGCAACGTGACATCTCCACGCTGTTGAGTGCCTCACGCAGATTTTCGGCGCTGGCGCCGTAGCCGTGGCCGGCAAGAAAGTTCGCGGTAAGGTCGGCCGCCTGCCAACTGTCCAACTGACTGCGCATGAGTTCATTGCGCAGATTGGTCAACTCGGCGACGCTGAACTTTTCGATCCGGGGTACGAACTGTTGGGGCGCAAGCTGGCCATCAACTCCGAGTGGAAGGCCTGCAGCCTCTGCCTGTTCTTGCTCTGATCTCACATGATCCTCCATAGCCTGCCTCCTTCCTCATAAATCGCTAAATGTAATAACCCAATACGTGCAAAATGTTGTGCCGGTTCAGATATCGGGAGAATCATTAGCGTCTATATATAGAGACGCTCACTTAGCCCTTTCGGTATGTACGCAGAAAATGAATCCTTGTTTGCTGTGTTGAATCGCAGAAGTATCCCATGACAAAACAAGAGATGCAGGAGACCCCGAAAGGCGAGGAAAAGCTGGACTTCCTGGAGAAGCGTGGCTTTACCTGGGGTGCTCTGGTGGTTTTGCTGATAGTGACGCTGATCGCTGCGCTGGTCCTGGCTTATTTCATTACCGTGCGCAATTTTCCTGGGCACTGACAAGAGGACTTATTGCGTGCGCTCGGCAGCAGAAGCGAGCAATATGGGCAGCCCATCGCGGATGGGATAGCGACGCCCGCAGGCGGTGCACCGCACCGCGGCCGGAGGGATCAGGGCCAGGGCGGCATGGCAAACCGGACAGGCGAGCATGCCGAGCGCGGTGTCGTCGATGGGCAATTTTTGCATCTGCTCGCACAGTGTAGGTCAACGGTGTGCCGACATGCGTATCCGCGGGAATTACCATAGAAGCAGCGTATTTCAAAGGCATTCTGGCAGGGCATTTCACGGGAGGGGCATGACAGAGGCACGCAAGCTGGATGGTTCAGCGATCGCAGCGGCGATCAAGGAAGATGTAGCACGCGAGGTGGCGGCGCTGGCGGCCCAGGGCATCCGGCCCACGCTGGCCGCGGTGCTGGTGGGAAATGTGCCGGCGTCGGAGATCTATGTACGCAGCAAGGTGCGCACCTGCCAGGAGTTGGGCCTGGGAAGCGAGTTGCTGACGCCGCCGAAGACGGTGACTACGGAAGAGATGCTCGCGCTGGTGACCGAGCTCAATGGACGCGACGATGTGGACGGCATTTTGATACAGCTTCCGTTGCCGCCACAGGTGAATGCGAAGCGGCTGCTGGAGGCGGTGGCTCCGGAGAAGGATGTCGACGGCTTTCATCCGGTGAATTTGGGGCGGCTGCAAACAGGGCAGCCGGCGCTGGCGCCATGCACGCCGGCGGGACTGATCGAGATATTGAAGCGGAGCAATCTGCCAATCGCGGGCCAGAATGCCGTCGTCATCGGCCGCAGCGATATCGTGGGCAAGCCGGCTGCGATTCTGTTGCTGGCGGAGAATGCGACGGTCACGATCTGTCACTCGAAGACCCGCGACCTGCCGGGCATCTGCCGCGCCGCAGACATCGTAGTAGCGGCAATCGGGCGCCCGGGTTATGTGACTGAGGACATGGTAAAGCCCGGCGCCACACTGCTGGATGTCGGCATCAACCGACTGACGACGCGCGAGGAGTTTGACCGGTTCTTCAAAGGCAACGCGCGGCGCGAGGAACTATTTCTCGCAAAGGGCTCGACGCTGATCGGTGATGTCGATCCGGCGGCATATGCGGTCTCCGGGGCCTATACGCCGGTGCCAGGTGGTGTGGGGCCACTGACCATCGCGATGCTGATGGCGAACACCGTGCGCGCGGCCAAGCTGCGCCGCGGAATCCTGTAAGGCGCGCCGATGTTGCGCGTTGGGTTGACCGGGGGCCTGGGCAGCGGCAAGACCACGGTGGCGGCCATCTTCCGCAGCCTTGGCGCGCAGGTGATGGAGGCGGACGAGGTAGCTCGCGCGATGATGCAGCCGGGCGAGGCGGTCTATGGGGAGATTGTGAGAGTCTTCGGACCGGACGTGGTGGGGGGCGATGGCACGCTGGACCGGCGCAAGCTGGCAACACTCGCTTTTGCTGGGGGCCGGCTGGCAGAGCTGAATGCGATTGTGCATCCGCCGGTGATCGCAGAGCAGCAACGATGGATGGCGGCGCTCGCGCGCGAGCAGCCGGACGCGGTGGCGATCTATGAATCGGCGCTGCTGTTTGAAGCCAGCAAAACCGCGGGAACCCGCGACTGGCAGGAACGTTTTGACCGGAGGATCCTGGTGACCGCGCCCGAGGCATTGCGCATTGCGCGGTATGTCGCGCGTATGGGGGGACCGCACGCTGACGCCGGGCAGCGCGCGGCGTTGGAAGAGGAGGCGCGCGAGCGTATCGCCGCACAGATGCCGGATGAGGAAAAGCGCCGGCTGAGCGATACCATCATTCGCAATGACGCGTCCTTCGAAGAGGTAACACGACAAACGGAGGCGGTGTATCGAGAGCTCTGCACGCTTGCCCGGGCCTCGCAATGAACGACCGCATTTGAAGTAAGGAGAGAACGACCCGCTTATGAACATTCGCCGTCTTGCATTTCTTGTTGTTCTGATCGTCGCCGGATTCTGGCTCGTCACGACCTTTGGTATTCCGGGCGTCCAGGAGTTACCGCGTCTCGCTCACCGCGATCTGCCGCGGCTGACGCATCAGGTGCCGCTGAATCATTCGCTTGACCTGACCGAGGCCGAAGCGCAGAGCAGCTATGACAACGTGGAGCAGAACAACATCTCGGTATACAAGCGGGTGCTGCCCGCCGTGGTGAACATCACTTCGACGGCTATGGCCTACGACTTTTTCTGGGGGGCGGTACCGCAGCAGGGACAGGGCTCCGGCTTCATCGTGGACTCGCACGGCCACATCCTGACGAACTTCCACGTGATCGAGGGCGGCAAGCAAGTGGAAGTGACCCTTTCGAACAAGCACAAGTACAAGGCCCAGGTAGTGCTGACCGACAAGCCGCACGACCTGGCGCTGCTGCAGATCGACGCACCAAACCTGACCCCCGCGGTGCTCTCCAATTCGGAGAATCTGCAGGTGGGTCAGAAGGTGTATGCGATCGGCAATCCATTTGGACTGAACGGCACCATGACGACGGGCATCATCAGTGCACTGCGTTCTGTCCGCGGGCCCGAGGGAAATCTGATTGAGAATGCGATCCAGACGGATGCGGCGATCAATCCGGGCAACTCCGGCGGACCGCTGCTGAACTCGCACGGGGAGGTGATCGGCATCAACTCACTGATCGCGACGGATCCCAATGCACAAGTCGCGGTCGAGCAGAGCGCAGGCATCGGCTTCGCGATTCCGATCAACACCGCGAAGGCGGTGCTGGAAGACTTCGCGCACTATGGACGCATTCGCCGGCCTTCGCTGGGCATCACTTCCCTGCCCATTGGACCGGAACTGGCACAGCAGATGGGACTGGCGGCAGACTATGGCGTGCTGATCCAACGCGTGCTGCCTGGCGGAGCGGCGGAACGCGCGGGACTGCACGGAGGCCGGCAACAGGCGTACCTTGGCAACACCCCAATCTATCTGGGTGGCGACCTCATCATCGCCATCGACGGCCGGGAAGTGACCAGCGCGCAGGACCTATCGCAGATCATGGATGAACATAAGACCGGCGATACGGTGACTGTGACCGTTCTGCGCGGGCAACGCAAAATAAGCGTGCAGGTACGGCTCGAAGAACTGGGAACACAGACGGCTTAGGCTGCGAACGTCAGACGGGACTTATAGAGGGAGCGCCATGAGCAAGTGGACACCGCGGCAGATTCCGCCGCAGCAAGGACAGCTCGCAATTGTCACCGGGGCCAACAGCGGCATTGGCTATCAGGCTGCGAAGTATCTGTCGCGCGCTGGAGCGACGGTGATCCTCGCTTGCCGGAACGCGGAGAAGGGCGAGGCTGCACGCGCGCAGATCGTTGCCGGGCAACCGTCTGCAAAGGTGGAGGTGCGCATTCTCGATGTTGCGGATCTCGACTCCGTGCAACGCTTCGCCGCGGAGTTTCTTAGCGACGAGAGGCCACTCGATCTGCTGATCAACAATGCAGGCGTGATGGCAATTCCGGAGCGTCGCACGACGCCGCAGGGTTTCGAGATGCAGTTCGGCACGAATCACCTGGGCCATTTCGCGCTGACCGGGTTGCTGCTTCCTGCTCTTCTGCGCCAGCCGGAGAGCCGCGTGGTGACCGTAGCCTCGATTGCACATAAGGGCGGCAGGCTGAACTTCAACGACCTGAATGCGGAGCGCAGTTACGATCCGCGCCGCGCTTATCAGCAATCGAAGCTGGCGAACCTGGTCTTCGGCCTGGAGTTCGACCGGCGGTTGCGAGCGCACGCTGCGAAGACGGCGAGCGTGATCGCGCACCCGGGCGTGGCAGTGACCAACATCGTCAGCAATGGCATGGGAACGGGGCTGAAGGGACGCATTGTGAATACGTTGCTTCGATTTGTTGCGCAGTCAGATGACCGCGGCTCGTGGCCGCTTGTGTACGCCGCGACCTCTACCGATGCGCGTGGGGGCGGCTACTACGGACCCGACGGTATTGCGGAGATCAAGGGCGCGCCGACTGAGGTGAAGCCGAAGCCGCATGCGCTCGACCCGGCAACGGGCAAGCGGCTGTGGGAAGTTTCAGAGGAACTGACCGGCGTGCGCTATGCTGCGCTGGATTCGTAACTATGACCTGCGCACATAGCGGCGGCCTTCGATGATGTAGTCGCCGGAGAGGACGCGGCCGATCGCGTCGGTGTAGGCGATGTGCTCTTCCGCAAGAATGCGCGCGCTGAGGGCATGCGCGTCATCCGTTTCGTGAACCGGCACAGTCCGTTGCAGGATGATGACGCCGTGGTCGAGTTGCTCGTCGACGAGATGCACGGTGCAGCCAGCGATCTTTACGCCATAGTCGAAGGCCTGGTGCTGTGCATCCAGCCCGGGAAACGCGGGCAACAGCGACGGATGAATATTCAAAATGCGCTGCGGAAAGGCCTGAATAAAGCCCGGCGAGAGCAGGCGCATGTAGCCGGCGAGGCAGGTGAGCTCGACGCGATATTCCTTGAGCGCGGCGACGATGGCGGCATCGTGCTCTGCGCGTTTGCGGCCGTTAGCCTCGATGGCGAGCGTGGTGAGACCGCGTTCCCGAGCAGCGGCGAGGCCTGGCGCGTCGGCTTTATTAGAGATGACGACGGCGATTTCGGTATTCGGAATGCGGCCCGCGGCGACGCTATCTGCGATGGCGAGGAAATTCGAGCCGCGGCCCGAGAGCAGGATGCCGAGACGATGCGGCGCGCTCATGCCCGGTAGCGAACGCCGCGGTCGCCCTTTATGGTCTGGCCGATGACGTAGAAGGGCTCACCGAGTCGTCCGAGGAGAGTCCGGGCACGCTTCCACTTCGCCTGTGGAATGACGGCTATGAGCCCGATACCCATGTTGAAGGTGCGCAGCATCTCGTCCTGCGGTACGTTGCCGAGCTGCTGCAGGTAGGCAAAAAGCGGGGGAAGCGGCCAGCTTGCGGTGTCGATTTCGGCGGAGATGTTCTTTGGCAGGATGCGCGGGAGGTTTTCAGTAATGCCGCCGCCGGTGATGTGCGCCATACCGGCGACAACTCCCGCGCGCGTGAGCTGGCGGATGACCGGAAGGTAGCTGCGGTGGACCTTCATCAGCGCTGCTCCGGCCTTCTCTTTTAGCGCCGGCACGCGATCGCCGGGCTTGTGGGCAGCGGTTTCGAAGATGAGTTTGCGGGCGAGCGAGTAGCCGTTGGTGTGCAGACCGGTGGAAGGCAGTCCGATAAGAATGTCACCGGGGCGGATGCCCTTGCCGGTAACGAGCTTGTCGCGATCGACGATGCCGACGATGAAGCCGGCTAGATCGTATTCACTGTCGGAGTAGAAGCCGGGCATCTGCGCCGTCTCACCGCCAATGAGGGCGCATCCGTTTTCCTTGCAGGCCTTCGCCAGTCCGCTGACGACCTTCTCGATGACTTTGTTTTCGAGGCGGCCGGTGGCGAGGTAGTCGAGAAAGAAGAGCGGCTCGGCGCCCTGCACCGCGATGTCGTTGACACAGTGATTCACCAGGTCCTGGCCTATCGTGTCGTGAATACGGAGCTCAAAGGCAATCTTGAGCTTGGTGCCTACCCCATCCGCGCTTGAGACCAGGACCGGGTTCTTGTAGCGCCGGAGATCGGGCGCAAAGAGGGCGCCGAAGCCACCGATGCCGCCGAGCACGCTGCGAGTGAAGGTCTGCTGCGCGAGCGTCTTGATTCGCTCCTTGGCCTGGTCGCCACGAGTGATGTCGACGCCGGCATCGGCGTAGGTAACCTGGGTCTGCTTGACTGGCAATGGAACTCTTTCTATGCGCGAGAAATGTCCGCGAAGGGTCAGTTTATCAGTGGAGATCAGGCCCCTGGGCACGCTCAAAACGGTGGAAGCGCTCCTCCAGCCGCCATTGTTGCTGCGCCTTGGGACTTGCAGCCAGCACGGCGGCGCAGGCGGTGCCCGGGTCGTGATCGCCGGTGAGACTGGTAGCGCACGCCGGCTGGGGATGGCGATAGTCGTGATCGCGCCACAAGCTGTCTCCGGGTAGAAAGCTGTACTCGATTGAGTTGCGCACCATTTCCTTGAGCTCCGGATAGGTGAGGCCGAAGGTCTCGGCAGCCGTGACGTACTCGTGGGTAAGGTCGATACGCGATACGCCCTCATCGTCAGTGGAGAGCGCAACGGGCACATCATATTTGCGATAGAGGGGCAGCGGGTGGTCCTTACCCTTGATGCCAAGGATGACGTCATTGCTGGTGAGATTGATCTCGACCAGTATGTGGTGGTCGGCCATGGTCTTCAGCAGTTCGTAGGGCTGGTCTTCATACATGAGGTCGACCCCGTGGCCGATGCGCTGCGCGCCGGCGATGGCGATGGCCTGCCGGATGTGGGAGCGGAGGCCCTCCGGCGGCACAAGTCCGGGGGCGAGCTCGCCCGCATGGAGCGTAATCGGGACATGTGGATAGAAGGGCCGCAGCGCGGCGATCATCTGCATGTGGAGGGTGTAGTCGCCCATAGAGTACTCAGCGTCCTCCGGCTGGACGAGGTTGAGACCGACGTAATGAGGATGGGACGAGGCGAGATCGGCCGCGGCGACTTCAAAGCCGAGAACGATCTGCGCGAAAACGGCGGGCGGCGGCATGTTCCGCAGCACCTGATAGAGGTAGCGCACCTCTACGTTGCACGCGGGCGCGGGCTCTGCGGTGCCGCAGCGCTCAGTCGCGCGGCGTGTCTGCTCAAAGCGGTCCATCTGCTGCCGAACGGCGAGAGCCTGCTGGCTGAGTCCGGCGTCGAGCAGTTGCTGCCGCCAAGCTGCGTAGCCGGTGCCCGGGGCTACCGGCTTCGCCTGGGCAATGAGGGCAAAGGCTGCGCCGGGAGTATCCATCAGCTCCAGGTATTGCTCGTTCTGTGCCGCGGCGCGCTCGGCCACCTCGTCCACCCACTCTGGCTTGTGGGTTTCAGCCAGCCCGCTGAAGAGACCGAAGGTGGCAAAAAAATGATCGTGTCCACTTTCGCCTGTGACCGGCTCGAACGAGCGCATGGAGAAGGCATCGATCAACTGGTCATAGAGTGGCTGATTCTGCGTCAGGGTCGAGGCATCGACCGCAGGGGAAGCGCAGGGTGCGGTGGCGAGTCCGGACCCGCGACGGACGAAGTCGAGTGCCTTGGGGTCGATGCAGACGTGGTCCGCGGCGGCATCGCGCAGCCAGGTTTCCGCATAGACGGCGCCGCCAAGATGGTTGTGCAGGTCACCGCCCTTGGGCATGCCAGCAAGAAAGGCGTGCAGGGCGAGAGGGCCGGCTGCGCGTGCCTGTTCCATGCTCGCTGCCGTCTGCTGCTCCGGCGTGGAAACCTGCGCATGCGCGGGAAGAAAGGCAAGCAGAAGGGCAAGCAGCAGAGTAAGCTGCGTGAGGCAGCGAGGACGGAAAGCGGTTTTCGCGTCGCGCCGAGGGGCCGGCTCACGTCTGCGGTGAATTCTCCTGAACGAAAGGCCACCCGAACGGACTATTGACCCGCTGTACCAACAAGATGAATGTTCTAGCATGCGCGACATGGCTCGGAATGGGGATGGGATCTTGCGTCGAATGGCTTCCAGTGTAGGACAAACCTCGGTGGTTCTCCTCGCAATGATGGCAACCGCGCACGCGCAGAGCTGGCTTGCGCCGCTTGAGAACTTTACGCCGGCAAGCAGCGCACTCCATATCGAACGACACGTTGAGCCGGAGAAGCCTTTTACCGTGGCGGGGGAGTGCGGTGCCTTTATGGGCCAGCAGGATGGCCAGTTTGAAGCGTGGCTGTTTCCCGTGAAGATTCTGAGCCACATGCAGATCGAAGCCAGGGTGGAAGGCTATGACGTACCGATCGACGTGAATGCCGACGCGGCAGAGATCGATGTGGAGCCGGACCACACAACGATCACCTACTCGCATGTTGCCTTCACATTGCGAGAGACGTTCTTCGCAACGCAGTGCGGACCGCAGGATCCCGAGAAGAGCAGCACCGGCGCGATGGTGGTCTTTACGCTGGATAGTGTCCGGCCCACGACGCTCACCTTCAACTTCACGCCTGAGGTGAAGCCGATGTGGCCCGCCGCGCAGTTTGGGCAGACCGACGCGGAGTGGTTGCCGTTCGATCCGCACGCCCCGAATGGACTGACGGCGCCCGGCTGGTACATGCTGCATACCGATTGGCCGGAGCTCGCTGCCGCTGTGGCCATGCCCGGGACGGTGCCCGGTATCCTGTCGCCCTACCAGGAAAGGCCGAAGTTTTACCAGACACAACTGGTGCTGCACTATGACCCAAAGACCGACCGCGGAAAGGCTTACCCGCTGCTGATGGCGGTGGGACGAACTCGGCAGGCGGCAACGAATGCCAGCCTCGAAGCCGCACTGCGACAGGAGAACGCGCAAGCACTGACGCTCTATCAGCAGACCGCCGACTACTACGCGCACTTCTTCGATACGCGCATGACCGTGGACACGCCGGATACGGCATTCAACGATGACTTTCGCTGGGCGGCCATTTCGATCGATCAATTGCGCGTGCGGCACGGCAAGGAAACAGGACTGGTCGCGGGGTTTTATTCCTCCGGCGATTCAGCGCGGCCGGGTTTTGGGTGGTTCTTTGGCCGCGATTCGCTGTACACCACATATGCCATCAACAGCTATGGCGACTTCGCGTTGACACGCACAGAACTCGAGTTTCTGATCGCACGGCAGCGCGCCGACGGCAAGATGCCGCACGAATATTCGCAGACGGCAGACACCGTCGACTGGGCTTCGACACCGTATGAGTATGCAGCCGCGGACTCCACGCCGCTCTTTCTGATGGCGATGGAAGATTATGTGGACGCGAGCGGCGACACGGCATTCCTCGAGAAGAATTGGCCGGCGGTCGCGAAGGCGTGGGAGTTCGAGCGCGCGCACGATGCTGACGGCGACGGCATCTACGACAACTCGCAGGGTACGGGATGGGTGGAAAGCTGGATCCCCAAAATGCCGCACCAGGAGATCTACCTTGCTCTGCTGGATGAGCAGGCGAGCGGCGCGATGGCCCGGCTGAGCCGGCGTATGCAGAAGCCAGATATAGCTGGCGAGGCCGAGGGAAGAGCGAAAAGCGTCGCCGCGAAGATCCCTCAGGAGTACACGCAACAGAAGGGAATGTATCCCTTCAGCTACAACGGTAGCGAAGGCGTGGACAATACGGCGACCATCTATCCGGCCGTCGCGTGGTGGGATGGGCATGCGGGGCTGCCGCAGAGCGATGAGATGTTTGCACGGTGGGCGTCGGATGAGTTTTCGACCGACTGGGGAACGCGGGATGTTGGGGATCATGAAGCGATCTACGACCCGATCAGTTATCACCAGGGCTCGGTTTGGCCGCTATTCACAGGATGGACGTCTGTGGCTGAGTACCGCACAGGGCATTCGCTGAGCGGCTACGCACACCTGATGCAGACGGCGAATTTGACCACGGCGCAGGACCTGGGCACTGTGACGGAGCTGCTGAGCGGCGACTTCTTCACGCCCTTCGGGCGGAGTACCTCGCATCAACTGTGGTCATCGGCGATGGTGATGATCCCGGCGGTGCGCGGGATGTTCGGACTGTCCCTCGATGCGGGAACGCACACCATCACGGTGGATCCGAGGCTGCCTGCCCAGTGGGACCATGTCACGCTTCACAACCTGCGCCTGGGCGATCAGGTGGCAGACCTGCGCTTCGAGCGCAATGCGGGTGGCTGGGAGGTGCGTGCACAAGGGAGGGACAGCAAGTCCGTCACGCTGAAGAGCACTACCGCTGGTGCGAAGGCCCTGGGCAATGGAATGCTCGCCATCCCGACACCGACGGTGGAAGTGGGGGTGGACTACGGAGCCAACGCCGCTCTGCCGCTGCCTGGTGCGCGCACATCTATGATGAAGGTATTGGGACAGGAGGCTGGTCCGCGCTCACTGACTCTGCTGCTCGAGGCCCAAAGCAACAGCACGCAGACGCTCTTCCTGCGGCAGCGGGACCGGCGCGCACGCCTGAATGTGGAGGGCGGAACCGTCACATCGGAAGGGAAACTTGAGGTCCACTTTCCCGCCGGAGAAGGCTACGTTCGCCAACAGGTGACGCTGCGCTGGTGAGGCGGCAGAGAATGCGCAGAGCATGGCGGGCTACCCCTCCATGGCGTTTCGTGGATATTCGCATAGGTCGAAGAGCAGTCGGTCTAGCCGGCCCATCGGAGCAGTTCGTGATGACCTTGGCCACCGGGCCCAGAATTTCCGCAAGGCGCCCGGAAAGAAGTGTGCTATTCAGCCTGTTGAG
>DASZGZ010000293.1:0-2251 GCA_035938355.1 Acidobacteriaceae bacterium | reverse complement strand
GAGCTGCTCTCGGATCTGACAGCGCCGCGCTGGGCCATGACCATGCAGGGCATCAAGGTCGAGCCGAAGGAAGACATCGTCAAGCGGCTCGGGCGGTCACCGGATTGTGCTGACGCCGTGGTGTTAGCGGCCCTCAGGCCGTCACCGATGTTTTGCACGACGCCGGGGACGACGATACTGAGAGCGTAGCGGAGGCTGCCGGGCACCGCGCTTCTGGTTGAGCAGATGAGAGACTTCCCAGTGGGCGACCATGATGACGGGCCCGACGCATTGGAGATGGCACTCCGCGTCATGATCGACATCTACAACGGCCGACACCAGCCGCCGCAGACCACCCGATTAGTCGTCCGGTAATGGAAGATGGCCGAGGTGAAGGCCGAGCGGCGTGTTGGTGCGGGATCTGGTGTCCTGGGTGTTAGTCCCACTTCACGCCGATCTTCGCCGCGCCCTTCTTGGCGTACCACTGCAGGGTTTCTCTTCTCTTCGCGGTTAGACCCGTAATGTGGAGCAACGACGATTTGCCAATTCCACGCTCGCCAGGAATTCCAGCGCGCGGCATGGCTACGGACGCGCTCGCGGTCATTCGATACGATGACCCAATGGCAAAGATCCTAATCGTTGACGACAGTGAAGATGCCCGCGAATCCCTAGCGGTGTGTTTTCGCTCCGCGGGGCACAATGTCACATGCGTGCCAAACGGACGAGAGGCACTATCGTCCGTTCTCGCTGATCTGCCGGAGGCAATCCTGCTGGACTTGCTCATGCCGGAAATGGACGGCCCGTCGTTTTTGGAAGTGATCCGCTCTTATCTCCGTATCCAATCGCTTCCGGTGGTCGTCCTCACTGCTCTAGCTGACAGCCCGATGATCGACCGCGCGAGAGCCCTGAAGGTGAATTCCATTTTGGTCAAAGGCAAGGCAACGCCCCACGACATTCTGAAGGCTGTCGAAGAAGCGCTTATCCGCTATCCGGGCTAAAAAGAATGCCGCGCCCCCGAAGGTAAGACCCGGCCTTGGGAGCGCGGCAACATGGAGCAAACACACCCGGCTTTGTGGCGCAAAGAACCACGCGCCAACAACGACCACCAAGAGCAAGGCGGCGCTGAGCCAGAGTGTGCGGCGGCGGGGAAGTCGCATGCGGGAATTGTACCGCCAGCCACGCGGCGGAGCGACTCTGCGAGTCACGAGCCGCCGCCACCGCTTGGTTCAATGCCCTTCCGCCTCATGGTACGCCGGATTGCGCAACGCCTTCTGCGCCCTGGCCCGAATCTCCCGGGCGACCGGCGCGACGCGCGGATCCTGAGCCAGCCACAACCCGGCCTGCTGCCGCAAGTTCTTCACCACCCAGCGGCATTCACTCGACAACTCATCCTGGTTGTCACCGATCACTACCAGGGCCCGCGTGAATTGCTGGCATTTGTTGAAGGCATCGGAGCCCTCGTAACCCAGCAGGGTCTTGCGGAACCTGTCGTTCATCGCGGCCACGTGCGCCGGCGTCTTGATCTCGTCCGCGCGGGCCGCGAACCGCGCATCGATCTCCGCCGCCAGCTTGTCCATGGCGCTCAGGAAGTCGCCGAGCTCCGGGTGGAGCTTCTTCTGCTGGCCCAGGTACGCGCGCATCTGCTGCCCGAACTTGACGTAGCGCGTGATGCGGCCGCGGATGTGGGTTACGAAACTCAGGACATCCTGCAAGGCCCTGTCTACCTCGGCCCGTTTCTTCACCTGCTCATTCCTGCAGTAGATGCCATTGAGCAGATCGAAGACGGCACAGGTAGCGGCGCCCTTGTATTCCTGCTTCTGTCCTTCCAGGTCGAGAAGGTATTCGCACGGCCCGACCCCCAGGGTGCTGCGCAGGACGTCCACCATCGTGTACACATCCAGTGGGGTCGTCTGCCGCCAGCGGGCGATCGGGTACACGAGACCGGCTCCCTGGAACCGGAGCTCGCTGTGCTTGATGGGTTCCACGGAGCCTTCCCCCTTGGCATCGATCCAGCAGGGATAGCGAAACTTGCCCAGAAAGGTGATCCAGCGCACGCGTTCCCTGGGGTCGAGTCGTTCCTCGTTGTTGCCGTTGATGCTGGGCTTGCGATAGGCATCCTTGTCCCAGCGGAGCATCTCCCAGCTACTGACGAGGCCGTTGTCGCGCGTGAAATCGCAGCGCCAGATGGCGGAGAACGGCATCGTCCAGTCCAGGCGCTTGACGGCGCCGGCGTCGCCAGCCGCGATCTGAAAGCGATGCCAGATGTGCGGCG
>DASZGZ010000292.1:0-2549 GCA_035938355.1 Acidobacteriaceae bacterium | reverse complement strand
TCTCGGTGAGTCCGCCGGCGAAGCTGTGCCAGCGGAGCGGCGAGGTGCCGGACTTGAAGCTGCCGCCTTCCGCATATGCGGGATGCAGCGGGTTGCTCCAGAATGCGTGTTTGATGTCGTAGCAGAGCAGCTCCTGGTGCTGCTGCTCGTGATGGATTCCCAGCTCGATGCGCTCTGCCGCTTCGGCGGCCATGCCGCGCTGGTCGAGGCGCACGATGGCGTCCTCCACGTGCTGGCGGTAGGCGAGGATCTGCTCGATGCCGGGACGGGAGAAGGAGGCGCGCAGCTTTTTCTCCGGCTGATCGGAGACGTCGTTGTAATAACTGTTGAAGAGCCAGAGGAAGTCAGGATGGAATGGCTTGTAGCCGTCGAGGTATTCGCGGAGGACGAATGTTTCGAAGAACCAAGTGGTGTGGGCGAGATGCCATTTTACCGGGCTCGCCTCAGGACAGCTTTGCACCATCATGTCTTCCGGAGTGAGCGGGCTCGACAACGCGAGGCTTTGGCGTCGCGTTGCAGTGAAGGCAGTCAGGAGTTCGTGCGCACGGAGTTCCGCTTCTGCTACTGGCATTGGTCCTTCACGTCCTAACAATGTCTGTTGGTACTTCGCAATTGGAGCGCAGCAATCGATCCTCCGTTGCTCGCAGAGCCTAGCATTTCGTTGTCACAAAATTGCTAACCAAACGGCTGCAATTGCGTATTCCAGCGAAAGGCAAGCTGGAACACTACGCAGATTCCCTATGGATGCGCAAGGGGCGGTTGAAGGACGCGAAGATTTGGTAACCACCGAAGAGGTATCGAGATTCCCGATTGTGCGCCAGGCGACATAACCGGAAGACCATCGGACTGGATCAGTGAGCGCTGAGCAGGTGGGCGAGACCGAAGGCAGCAGCCGCAGCGACGCCACCGATGATCACTGTCTGCAATCCGTTGCGCACAGCTCCCCCGCCGGTAACGCGGCCCTTGATGGCCCCGAAGATCAAGAGGGCGAGCAGGGTGATTCCAACCGAGGCGGGAAGCGCAGTGCGAGTCGTGCCCAGCATGTACGGGAGCAGGGGAACCAGGCCGCCGAGGATGTAGGAGCCGGCGATGGTAACGGCGCTGGTGAGGGCTCGGCCGGCCTGCGGCTCCTCGAGGCCGAGCTCAAAGCGCATCATGAAGTCGACCCAGGCCTTCGGGTTGCGCTGAAGAGCGGAGAGGACAGGCGCGGCCTCCTGGCGCTCGACCCCGTAGGCGTCGAAGATCTCGTAGATCTCCTCTTCTTCATCCCGGCGACGCTCCACGACTTCGCGCTCTTCACGCAGCCGCTCGCTGCGGTAGTGTTCGGCATCGCCGCGCGCCGCCAGGTAGCCGCCCAGCCCCATGGCAATGGAGCCGGCGGCGATCTCGGCCAGCCCCGCGAGCACGATGATGTGCAGGGAGTTGACCGCGCCGGAGAGACCGGCGGCGAGCGCAAAGGGCACGGTGAGGCCGTCCGCCATGCCGATAACGATGTCGCGGACGGTGTCGCCGGACTGGAAGTGCTTCTCATGGTGAGGGATTGTCAAAGGACTGGACATGCGGGGAAGTGTAGAGCAGAACTGTATGGCAACGGAGGAGGAAAGCGCCCACGCTGTCTCGCCCTGCGTCGTCGAAGGAGGGCCGTCGCAGGCCATAAGACGCCATGTTCAGCGGCTCAAATCGCCCCGCCCACGGGGCTGAATCGCGTCCTTTGACGACGTATCCTCGTCTAAGGATGCGACCTCCTGATTCTATGTCGCGAAGTGTAAAGACCGGTTGCAGGGGGAGACGGTTGATTCTGACCGCCGCCGCCGTCGTATCGATGACGGTTTCCGCCATGCTCGCGGTCCCGCGGGCGAGCGCGCAGGATGACGACGATCAGGGCTGGGCCCAGTTTTCGCGGGAGAACACGCTGCGGGGCACGGTGGTTTCCGCCGCTCCCGCAGGCAAGAACGAGGGCAATTTCGCCGTGAAGACGGACAGCGGCGAGCCCTGGAAGGTGCTCTACGGGGTGAATACGCGGCTGGTGAAGGGGCGCGACACCATCCACGCCGCCGATATTCAGACGGGCGACATGATCTTTGCCGCGGGCAACGTGGATGCGAAGAAGAAGACGGTGGGGGCGGCGATCCTGATCGATATTCCGGCGGAAGAGGTACGGAAGGCGCGCGAGGGCCTGGGGAAGACGTGGGCCGCAGGGAAGATCCGGGCGATTGAGGGCACGAAGATCCAGGTGCACAGGCTGGACGGCGTGGAGCAGGAGATTGCAGTGGATGAAAACACGTCTTTCCGGCAGAAGCGCGACTCGGTGACGCTCGCCGATCTGCGGCCGGGGGAGGGCTTTCGCGCCGAGGGCCACGTGCTGAACGGCACCTTCACCGCGACAACCTTCACCGTTTTCGATCTGAAGGGACATGAACCATGGCTCGATGCCGGGTCGGAGGCGCGATGAGGCGCGTCTGCTTCTTCGCTGCGCTGGTGGCGGCGGTGCCGCTGTGCGGCTGGCCGCAGGCCGCGCCCGCCAGGCAGCAGGTCCCGCCTGCGACGCA
>DASZGZ010000291.1:0-3629 GCA_035938355.1 Acidobacteriaceae bacterium | reverse complement strand
CCCCACTTCTGGAAGGTTTCGTCCGCGCTCTTCGAGAATCCAAAATCCGCCACGCGCGTGAAGCGCTGCTCGACGCCGTAGTAGCGATCGGACTGGGTCAGTTCCAACGTTCGCACCACACCCAAAACATCGAACAGATTGCTCCCAACCTTGTTCTGTCCGCCTTCGCCCCGGTTCAGAGTGAGCAGCAACACGGTGTCGCCTCGTCCGCGCGACTCTAGCGTCATCATGCCGCCATCTTCGTCGTCAGGGTGCGCGGTGGTATGCATCAGTCGCGCTGTCGTGCTCAGGCGCCGCAACATCAATTGCAATCCGGCGCTCCCCGAATCCTGCGGAAGCGGACCAAAGTTTGGCGCGCTCTCAGGCCCAGCCTGCCCGACGGCAGTCAGCAGGAACGCGCCTGTTAAAAGGAGGAGGAAATTGGGAAAGAAGCCGGCCCTGCGTGCAAACCGGTGGCCGCGGGCGGTGTAGCAAGCTCTTGGAACGTTCATGTCCTCTAGTAGATGGGCCCTCTCGAAGATCGGATGCAATGCCTCGCACAACGAGGCCTTGCAAATACTACAGGATAGGTAAGACTTCTGACGGAAAGGTTGGTTAGCTTCCGCGTGCGAGAGTGCCCGCTTCAGACTTGGCGACAGGCGCTGCAGGCCCCAGGGCCAAAAAGAAATGGTGCCACACATGGGGAGCGGCTATTTGCAGAACTCCGTCGTCAGCACTTCCCGCCGGCGCAGTGCCAGGCGATCGACCTGGCCCAGGACGAAGAAGTACACCGCCGTCGCCAGTGCACCTAGCCCCACAAACATCGCAACTGCCACTAACAGGCTACCGTAGGACCGCGCCGCGAAAATTGCGACGCCCGCGATGCCGAACACGATGCCTTGAATCACGAAGCTCGCGAGCACCGTGACCTGCGAAGCGCGCTGCCTCCCGAAGGTTCCAAACTCCGTCTTCTTTGGGGAATATAGCGAGAGCAAGTTACCCGCGGCCAGATTCATCGGGGCCGCGAACAAGAGTCCGGCGAGTGTCAGCAACACAGCCGCCGCCGAGGGCATGCGATAGAGAAGGCTCGCCCCAAGCCACAACACCACTACCTCAGCAGCGAGCACCCCGAGGTGCGCGATATTCTTGCCCAGCATCACGCTGCGAAAACTCGCGGGCGACGTCAAGTAGAACTGGATGCCGCCTCCATCAGGGCCGAAGTTGTTGTAAATCAGGTTGGTGAGGAGCAGCAGAGCGTATCCGGCGCCCACGGGCAAGGCCAGCTCCGGCCAATGTTGGAGAAATCCGCTACCCGGACCCGATCGTCCTCCCAAGCCAAAAACGAACAGCATGACGATTGGCGTGACGAACGTGAGCAACACCGGTCCGCTACGCGAGAGGTACCGGAACTCCTTCTCGACCACGGCCGCGACCGGCCCGGGCAGACCCAGCAGCTCCCATCCGGCCCGGACGCGCTCCGCGCGTGCAAGCCTCTGTGAACGGCCTACCTCGCTGAGGTTCTCGCCGCGATATTGCGCGTGCAGCCGCACGCTCAGCACCCGCAGGAACCCCGCCCCATACAGGCTGAGTCCGAGCAGCAATAGCAAAGCTGCGGTGTGTCTGCCATTCACCGCGGAAGCAATCGCGCTCGCCGCGATTCCCGGGGGCAGGACGGCTTGAACCGGTCCCGCGACTCGTCCCGCTTGATGAAACGTCGCATTCGACTGGTCACCATACCGGCTCAGCAATGGCCCGATGAGTTGAAAGCTGATGATCAGCAGAAAGAAAAGCACGGCGAAGATCTCGCGCGTGCGCCGCTGCGCCAGCCAGCGCTCGATCCAGGCGAACACCATCTGCGTCAGCAGCATGTTCACCACGCCAAATACGCCCAGCACGAGCGCGGCCCAGGCCAGGAGAGTTGGCCGCGCCCATCCGATCCCCATCGTAATTCCAATCAGCCACAGACTGCCCAGCACGGTTGCCGGATCCAAAGCTCCGTATACCAGCCGCACCAGGACATACGCACGATAGTTCAGGGGGAAGCGCAACAGCTCCGACGAATCCATCGTCTCGGTCAGAGCCGTTGCCATCACCGGGAAGAACTGCCAGAACATGAACACCGGCCACAGCAGCAACAGCAGCCCGTCAGCCTTGCCATGCGACACCAGGTACCACGCACCCACGCCGAGCAGCACTGCTCCGCCCACTCCGCCGCCGGTGATAATGACCCCGATCACGATCCTCGAAAATAATTCCAGCGCGCCCTTGGTGGTGCGCAGCGAATGGACAAAGATGTGCCAGCGCACTTGTGCGATTGCCACCAGCTGCCCGCGTGACTGCATGCCAGCTGTCATCCCAGCCATGACAATTCCTGCTCGGCCGATCGTGTCCCGCCCACCGTGCGTAAGAAAATTTCCTCGAGAGTCAGTTTGCCACCCGGCGTCATCCCCGGCGCCTGCGCCTCCACTCCGGCGCGCAGCTCTTCCAGCGATCCCTGAGCTACGAGCTGCCCACGATCGATGATGGCCACGTGGCTACAGAGCCGCTCAACGATCTCAAGCACGTGTGAGGTCAGGAAGATGGTGGCTCCGCGCGCGATCATTCGCTGCAGCATTGCCTTCAGCGTGCCCGCGGCAATCGCATCAACGCCCTCAAACGGTTCATCCAGGAACAGAATCTTTGGCCCATGAATTACCGCCGCCGCCATTGCCAGCTTCTTCTGCATGCCGTGGGAGTAGTCGGTGACGAGCTTCCGTGGCTGATCAGCCAGCTGCATGAATTCGAGACGTTCACCCGTGCGACTGGCCGTGGTCTCGCGATCAAGACCATACATCCTGCCCACAAACGTCAGGTACTCGGCGCCGGTGAGCCGCCCGAACAGAGCCAGCCCTTCTGGCACTACGCCGATCTGCCGCTTCACCTCCACCGTTTTCTGGGCGAAATCGAGTCCGAGGATCTCAATTCGGCCCGAGGTGGGGGCCAGCAGTCCGGTCAGCATCTTGATGGTCGTGGATTTTCCCGCGCCATTGGGCCCAAGAAAGCCGAAAAATTGCCCCGGGGCCACGCGCAGGTTCACATCCTGCACGGCAACGAGGTCGCCGAAACGCCGAGTCAGGTTCTCGGTGGCGATCGCCGCGCTATTTGGGACGACCGGCAGGGAACTGCCGTTGGGGGGATCCGCTGCGGGCATTGGGATTTCGAATCTAGCACACCCGGAACGGTCATTGGCGGACGGTCCGGTGATTGATGGCCGCGGTGGTCGTGGCGTGGCCCGTGGTGGATTTTTCGGTGTAACGAATCTCCTGAAGGCTTCACCATTTTTCTAGAGGGGAATAAGGAAGTGGAAGCACGGGGGGCTGGCGCCAGCTTCCCGCCTTCGCTTCCGGCACCGATAAGAACACTTGCACTAGCAAAAGCGCTGTGCGATCGCTGGTCAGCGTTCGTGGAAGATCGTCGCCTTATCCCCCGATGGTAATGGTCAGAAAATGGCAAGATTTCCGGCATTTTCGTGACAGATTCTGTGCCTCAAGGACAATTTTCCGGGGTGGTCGATGCGCGTAACTGTAAACTCGCGGCGTCTTCGGCGGCAACGACTGTTGAAGCCGCTGAACTTATCCGAAGGTAATTGTAAGTAATCTTCCAGCGGAAAC
>DASZGZ010000290.1:0-13884 GCA_035938355.1 Acidobacteriaceae bacterium | reverse complement strand
GCGATCGCTCCGCGGTGCGTGGCGTGCTTCTCGAAGACAGCGGTCATCACGCCATTGATCTCCACCGTCGTGAGCAGCACCCATCCCGCGATATCGTCCCCAAGGGCGAGCTTGCGCTCAACATTGCGATGGCCGGCTGTCGCTCCGCGCCCATCGATCGCCCTCACCTTCGGTGGCTCCGCCAGAGCTTCGCGTTCTCCCGGAAGATAGGCGCTGTATTCATTCACGATCCGGCCGGGGCGGTAGGTGCCCGATGGGTGAGTCTGCGCCGCTAGTAACTCTTCAGCGGAGCCGAAGGTGCTGGCCGCTCCAGCGGCTGACAAAAGCTTCAGAAAATCTCGTCGATCCAATTCGCAAGGTCTCCAGGTGAAGCTACTCGCTCGATAGCGCAGCACCGTTGAAATATCAATCGTCCCAGCCTGTCCAGGCAATAGACGGAATCATCTATCCGTCACCGCATTCGCGCGATACAAAGCGCAGGCATGCGGCGCCAGATGCACGCTGACACCGCTGGCGGCACGGCTCTCCGTGTGCTCCCAAAGTTCGCGCAGAGCATATCTACCCGATGGCCACCCCAGTTGCTGCCATGTGTAATCCAGCTCCTGTGCCTGATTCGAGGTGTTGAAAATCGCCAGGTATCTGCCCTTCCCGCTTGTCATCTCCGCCGTCCATACGCTGGCAACCGGAGATTGAAGCACGGCACGGCCTCCGGTCGAGTGCTGGTCCACCGCCAGAACCTCGTCGTTCGTCAAAAGCGCCGTTGTCTCCGCGTCATTGTGCGGCAGGTCCCCACCCATCATCAGCGGTGAGCGGAAGATGGACCACAAGGTCATCATTGTGCGCTGCTCCGCTGATGAAAGCCGCGTCTGGCGCGCCTTGCCCCAGCCTGGAGACGGCCCCAGGTAGCCCAGAGGAAGCATGTCTGCGTCGGGCCAAAGACCGGGTTTGCTGAATGGCGCCCACTTGGCCACGCGGGGAAACTGGTCGCCCAGTCCCTGCGGATACTCCACGTCACTGTACCACTCGTCCCACACATCATCTGAGATGCGCCACATCTGCGCGTACTTCCTCATCTCATCCAGCTTATCGAGTGGCGCCGATCCGGGAGAGAGGCTCAGCACGATCGGACGCCCAGTCTTGCGCAGCGCCCCGCTCAACATGCGAATCTCCGCTCCCTTGTAAGGACGTGAGGCAATGCAATCGACTTTGATCAGATCCACGCCCCAGCCGGCATAGAGTCTGGCAATGGAGTCGTAGTACGCCTGACCTGCCGCCGTGTCTTTCAAATCGAAATTGTCGTGGTTCCAATTGCATCTTCCGGAGCTGTTCGCGGCGTCCGACGCGCGGAATCGTGACCCCGCGATCGGCAGGTTCTTCGTCACTGCCTCTCTAGGAATTCCCTGCAGAATATGGATGCCAAACTTGAGACCCCGTGCATGAACATACGCGGCCAGCTGAGCGAAGCCCTCGCCATGCCCCGCGGAGGGGAATCGGTTGGGTGCGGGAACGTAGCGGCCCTCCCCATCAAGCGAGTAATGGAAATTTGTCGCGTTGCCCTCTGCAACCGGATTGGTGACAAACCATTCCATGTCCACGACAATGTATTGCCAGCCATGCTGCTTCAGATGTGCCGCCATCCATTCTGCGTTCGCCTTCACCTGCGTCTCGCCAACGGTGGTCCCGTATGAATCCCAGCTGTTCCATCCCATCGGCGGCGTTCGAGCCAGCATTGTCGAGGCTTCGCGACGAATCGGCTCCTGCCCGTGAAGTCCGATGAGGGCGCAACTGCAGAAGATGGCGGCGCCCAGCCATCCGATATGGCGATACATCCCGCCCATGCATGATCCCCCTTACCCCCGGCGGAACAAACGTGAACATCTTCCCGTATTCATGCGCATCGATCTGAATTCCCTGGCGACAACCACCGCCGCTCTCTCACTTGCGAGATCTCCGGAGTCGCTGGTTTAAAGACTTGTTAACGTTAACCGCATATCGGGTGATAGTTCCACTACGCCACGTAGATTTTCTGCGTCCGTGGCTGGCTCATTAACGTCAATCTTGTAGCTAAGTTGTTCCAAGTGGGGATAACCCGGTGATACGCTCTTGTTCTGACAGCGCCAGTTGCCCGGCGATCACGGGCAGGGCATAGGAAGGATTGCTCGTGCCAGCTCCGCGAAAGGCCACCAGGCGCCGCCACTCCGGCCCCACCATCACGGACGTAGCCCGCGAAGCCGGCGTTGCCATCATGACCGTCTCGCGCGTCGTCAACGGCGGCAGCTACGTGAGTCCGGCAACAGAAAAGCGCGTGCGGACAGCGATTCGACGTCTCGGCTATACGCCCAACGAAGCCGCGCGCATGCTCAAGGGACAGCGCGCGCGGATGATCGGGCTGGTCGTCCCTGACCTCGCCGACTCCTTCTTTGCGACCTGCGCAAACGCCGTGCAGGAGGTGGCGGGCACGCACGGATATATGACCCTGATCGTCACCTCCGAGCGCAGCGTCGAAACCGAGTCCAACGAGATCGCGATGATGGCGGCGCGGCACATCGCCGGCTTGCTCATCGTGCCCTCGCGCAGCGGCGCGGACAAGCGTCTTCGCGAGTTGGAGCAGGCTGAAATTCCGCTGGTCGCACTCGATCGCACCCTCGATGGCGTCGACGCGGGCCAGGTCATCGTAGAGAACCTGGGAGGCGCGGAGGAGGCAGTCCGGCACCTGATCGCCCATGGCCATCGCCGCGTTGTGTGCCTCGGCTACGATGCCAAGGTCTACACCATCCACCAGCGCATCCTCGGCTATCGCCGCGCCATGAAAGAGGCCGGCCTGAAGGCGGAGATGTGGACCAACCTGACGACCGCCGCCAGTACGGAAGCATTGTTGCGCCGCCTCATGAGCGAGCCCGACCGGCCGACCGCCTTGTTCACTTTGAACAACGTCACCACCATCCACGCACTGCAGGCGGTCCGCGCCATGCAACTGCGCCTGCCCGCCGACCTGGCAATGATCGGCTTCGATGACCTTGAACTGGCTCCTCTGCTCGACACCCCGCTCACCGCGGTCCGGCAACCCGCATTGGAGATGGGACGCAGCGCTGCCCGAATGCTCTTCGATATGATCCGCCACTACCGCGACGGCGGGCCGGACAACAAGCTGGAGCGGCGGATCGTACTGCCTACTCAACTGATATTGCGCGCATCCTGCGGCTGCAATCATCAAAGTAGCTGATACGAGCCCGCCCGCGTACCCTTGAGATCCATGAAACTGATTGGGATAGATGTTGGCACTAGTGGCACGCGTGTCCTGTTGGTGGATGCCGCGGGAAAAGTTCTCGGTTCCACCGTTCGAGATCATCTCCCCTTCCGCTCCCCGCAGCCGGGCTGGGCCGAACAGGGTCCCGAAGACTGGTGGCAGGCTGCGGTCCACGCCATCCCTGCCCTGCTGAACGCGACTTCGACTGCCCCGGAAGAGATTGCGGCGGTGGGTTTGAGCGGCCAGATGCACGGCGCTGTGTTGCTGGATGCTGCTGGCAGTGTGCTGCGTCCGGCGCTCATCTGGTGCGATCAACGGACTGCAGACGAAGCCGCATGGCTGACCGCGCAACTGGGCGCGGAACGGTTGATCCAGCTCACCTCCAATCCGGCGCTTACCAACTTCACCCTCACCAAACTGCTCTGGGTGCGCAGCCATGAGCCGGCCATCTGGCAGAGCTTCCGTTCTCTCCTGCTACCCAAAGACTATGTGCGCTTCCGCTTGACTGGCGAGAAGGCGATGGATGTTGCCGACGCATCGGGCACCTTGTTGCTGGATGTCGCGCATCGCCGCTGGTCCACCGAAATGCTCGCTGCTGTCGACATGCCCGCAAGCATCCTTCCCAGGCTCTACGAATGCCATGAGATCGCCGGCACCGTAACGGCGGAGGCGGCCTCGCTCACTGGATTGCGCGCCGGAACGCCCGTCGTCGCGGGAGCAGGCGACCAGGCCGCCGGTGCTCTCGGTATGGGTATCGTGCGTCCCGGCGATGTGAGCGCCACGATCGGGACCTCCGGCGTAGTCTTCGCCGCAACCAATCGGCCTTTTCTCGACCCGCACGGACGCTTGCACACTTTTTGCCACGCGGTTCCTGCTCGCTGGCACATCATGGGCGTGACCCAGGCCGCTGGCCTCTCCCTCCGCTGGTTCCGCGATACCTTCGCCGGAACGGCGAGTGATGACGCCTACGCTCGTCTCGCCGAGTCCGCCGCAGCTGTGCCCGCTGGCGCCGAGGGCCTGCTGTGGGCACCCTATCTGATGGGCGAGCGCACCCCGCATCTCGATCCGGAAGCGCGCGGGGCCCTTGTGGGGCTGACCGCATCCCACCGCTCGGCCCATATCGTCCGCGCCATCATGGAAGGAGTCGCCTTCAGCCTCAAGGACACGCTCAGCATCTTCGCTGAGGTGGGCGTCCCCGTGCGTGCAATAAGACTCGGTGGCGGCGGCGCTCGCTCGCCGCTCTGGCGGCAGATTCAGGCTGACGCGTACGCGCAATCGGTGGAAATCGTCGTCGCGGAAGAAGGCGCAGCGTATGGTGCCGCTTTGCTGGCCGGTGTCGGCGCAGGCGTATGGCCGTCGGCAGATGCCGCATGCGATGCTGTCATCCAGGTCGCCGGCCGCTTCGCGCCGCAGCCCGCGGATAGTGCCAAACTCCAGTACCTCTATGGCCTCTATCGCAATCTTTATCCGTCACTCAAGCCGATCTTCCACGGATTGCATGCAGCAAATACAAAGGTGAAGACGAATGGCTGAAGCAATTCAAGCGGCTGACAAGTTCTCCGAACTGCAGCAATCATCGCAGGCTCTTCTCGCGGAGTTCGAAGCGAAACGGCAGCGGCTTTGCGAGCACATGGCCTCATCGGGACTGGCAGCCGTGCAGTTGCAGCGGACAGAAAACATCGCATGGCTTACCGCAGGCCGCGTCGATCGTCGCGTTCTCCTGCCCTCTCCGCTTGGCATCGCGACCATTCTTGTGCTGCGCGACGGCGACGCATTCTACCTGGCGCCAGACAACGAAGGCCGCCGCCTCGCCGAGGAAGACTTCGCCGGACTACCCTTCACCGCGATCACCGCGCCATGGCACGCCGCTGACTTTGCAGCTGAGATTCGTTCGCTGGCGGGCGACGGCCGCATCGCCGCCGACACCACAACCGAAGGTGGCGCACTACTGCTCGGCCAGCGCGCATCCCTTACGCATACCGAAGTGGAACGCTACCGCTGGCTGGGGCGCAACACAGCGCAGGTCACCGGCAGCGTGCTCCAATCCCTCCAGCCCGGCGTCACAGAGCGCACGATGGCCGCGCGCATCGCCGGCGGACTCCTCGAGCGCGGCATCGAACCATCCGTCCTGCTCATGGCAGCGGATGACCGCATCCTCCGCTACATGCACGCAGTGGCACAAAACGCGACCCTCAAGCACTTCGGCATGCTGAACCTTTGCTCACGCCGCTGGGGCCTCTCCATCTCCATCACGCGCTTCGTTCATTTTGGCCCGATGCCCCAGCGTCTGGTGGACGCGTTCGCCGTCGCAGCCGAGGTCAACGCCCGCCTGATTGCCGCTACAAACGTAGACGTCACATCCGCCGAGTTATTCGCCACTGCCGCTGATACATACGCATCGCTCGGGCACTTGGGTGAAGAACAGCGCCATCATCAGGGGGGCGCCACCGGCTACTCTGAACGAGAGTGGCTCGCTACTCCGGCCGGCAAGAAGCGCGTCGTGAATATGCAGGCCTTTGCCTGGAACCCCTCCGTCGCAGGTGGCAAGGTGGAGGACACCGTCCTGCTTCTCGACGGCGCAATCGAATCGCTCACCGGCACGCCGGATCTGCCTGTCGTCTCGACCCGAGCCGGCGATCGCATCGTGGAGTCCGCCGGCGTTCTTGTTCGCTGAATCGTGCTCGCGCTACTCCGGCATAGCCAGCGATTCAGCCACGGCGAATCTGCCGGTCACGTGTGCCGCGTCTGAGGGCTGCGCGCCCCCAATCATCACCGAATAGTTGCCCGGCTGAATACTGCGCTTGCCCTGCGCATCCACGGTGCTCAGGTCGCGCGGCGTCAAATCGAATCGCACCACCCCGCTCTCACCTGGACCCAGATGCACCCGCGCCACTCCCCGGAGTGCCGGATTGCCATGCGCGCCCGGTGCCGCAAGATAGAGCTCTGCCACCTCGTCGCCCGCTGTCGCACCCTCGTTCTTCACTTTCACCTGCGCGTTCACCGGTTCGCCCGCCTTCACGCTCTTCCCGGAAAGCTTCAGGTCAGAATAGGAAAAGCGGGTATAGCTCAGTCCATATCCGAAGCCATAGAGTGGCTTCCCTTTGAAGTAGCGATAGGTACGGTTCTGCATCGAGTAGTCATCAAAGGACGGCAGCTGATCGGTGGATGCGTAGAAGGTCACCGGCAGCCGGCCCGATGGATTGTTCTCTCCGGATAGCGTCTCCGCAATCGCCGCGCCGCCTTCCTCGCCCGGATACCACGCCTCGAGAATTGCTGCCGCGTGCTGCTGCGCCCAGTTCACCGCCAGCGCGCTGCCATTCAGCAGCACAACCACCAGCGGCTTGCCCGTTGCCGCCAGCGACTCCAGCAATTGCTTCTGCACCGCTGGCAAGTCAATGTCTGTCCGGTCGCCGCCGGCAAATCCCGGCACGTGAATGGGCATCTCTTCGCCCTCCAGCTGCGACGTAAGTCCGACGAAGGCAATCACCGCGTCGGCTTGTTTCGCAGCAGCCACTGCGTCGGCGCGGAGCACCTCTGCCGGTGGCTTCCACCGCAGCGAAATGCCAGCGCCGAAGACCGGCGACTGATGCGTGTACTCCAGTGCGAAGCGATGCGGCTGCGTATCGCTGAAGTGCAGCGTGAAGTCTGGATTCGTATGGTCGCGTGACTCCTTCGGCGTACCCGAATCATGCTTTGACACCACCTTGCCGTCGAAGCTGAGCGCATACGTCTCGCGGTCGTGGCACGGATAGCAATCGCCAATGTCTACGCTGAATGTGTAATCGCCCGGCGCGGGTGCTTCGAGCGTGCCTGTCCAGCGAACACTGAAGGCATCCGACGGCACTCCCTCAGCCGGCGACGCGGCATTCCAGTCGAAGTCGATTCCGTGCTCGTCGCGAGTCACCACCGGCTCGTCGGCAAATGTGGCATTCGCAAAGTACTCGCCCTTCACATGGAGAGCCGTGCGCGGCACGGGCAGCGACACACCCTCCACATAGGGTGACCCCTGCGCGTAAAGCACCTTCGCGTTGGGGAATTCTCGCGCAATCCCATCCGCCGGCAGCACCGGATGTGATGGCGCTCCGTTGTAGTTTCCTTCGAGCGCCAGCAGCGAGGCGGCGTTGGGTCCAACCACCGCGAGCGTCTTCACATCGTGCAGAGGCAGCGCGCCGTGGTCGTTCTTAAGCAACACCATGGATTTCTCCGCTACCTCGCGGGCAAATGCGCGGTTCTTGTCCGAATCCACCTGATTGAAAGGAATCCATGCGTAAGGCACCGTCGACGGAGGGTCGAACATCCCCAGCCGCATGCGAGCCGTGAAGAGACGTCTCAATGACGTATCCAGCGCGCTCTCCGGCAACAGCCCTTCCTTCACCGCCTGCGGCAGAGCATCGTATTCGTCGCCGCAGCTTGTATCCGTTCCTGCCAGCACGGCTGCTGCGCTGGCGTGCGCCGCATCGGGGCTGAAGTGATGGCCCGCCGTACCGCTGAAGCCCTGGCTTCCGGTGCTGTAAAAATCACCGATGGCCCCACAGTCCGAAGTCACAAAGCCCTGAAACTTCCACGCGTCGCGCAGCTTCTGCTTCAGCAGCAGCGGGCTGGCGCATGCGGGTACACCGTAGATCGCGTTATAGGCGCACATGATGGAGTCGGCCTTCGCCTCCGTGATGGTGGCCCGAAATGCCGGTAGGTACGTGTCCTCAAGGTCGAAGGCGGATGGAGTGGCATCGAAGCGGTGCCGCTCCGACTCCGGCCCGCTGTGTACCGCATAATGCTTCGGCGTCGCGATCGTCTCGTAGTACTTCGGATCGTCGCCCTGCAGTCCCCTCACAAACGCCACACCCAGTCGCGACGTGAGGTAGGGATCCTCACCATAGGTCTCCTGTCCGCGTCCCCAGCGCGGATCGCGGAATATGTTGATGTTGGGCGACCATATGGTCAGGCCAAAGAAGATCTCGTGGTTGTCGTGCCGTATCGCCTCTTCGTACTTCGCACGCGCCTCTTCCCCGATCACCGACGACACACGGTGCACCAGTTCCGGATCCCATGTCGCCGCGAGTCCGATAGCCTGCGGGAAGACCGTAGCGTAGCCCGAACGCGCAATGCCATGCAGTCCTTCGCTCCACCAGTCATATGACGGAATGCCGAGACGCGGAATTGCCGGCGCCGCATGTCGCATCTGCGACGCCTTTTCCTCTAAAGTCAGGCGGCCAACCAGATCGTCGACGCGTTGCTCTAAAGGCAATGAAGGATTCTGGAAAGGAAAGGAAGGAGCCTGTTGTGCGAATGCAGGTGAAAGGACAAGGGCCGCGACAGCGCACAGGCTCACAAGCGGTGGGATCGTTCTCAAGCGCATCCTCCGGGACGCTCACCACTCTAACGCGCCCCCGGGGTCTGTGATCTAGAAATCGTGCGCCGTTGAATATTCAGCTTCGGGCAGCGGCGCGGAATTACTTGCGCGGTCACCAGCGTGGCGTGCGGCAGCACCCTGCAACGCCCACCCAGTCAGCAGCAGCACCGGAGCCGGTCCCGGCACCACATCACCCAACTCACGCAGTGTGCTCCATTGCATGCTCTGGTCCGGATGCGCTGCGCGGCTGATGACGCAGCATGGCATATCGCCCGCATCTCCCGCCTGCAATCGCTCCTCGGCGAAAGAGTGAAAGCTGCGCCCCGGCATATAGACCACTCGGGTCACCGCCTCACTCGGCGTCTCCTCGCTTCCTATCTCTCGATCGGCAGCCTTGTGCCCCGTATGAAACTCGACACTCGATGCAACACGGCGATCGGTCAGCGAGCAACCTATCTGTGCCGCTGCAGCAAACGCCGCTGTAATGCCCGGGATCACCTCAAACGGAACATCGGCCGCGCGCAGTGCGTCCATCTCCTCCGCCGCACGTCCGAATACCAGCGGATCTCCGCTCTTCAGCCTCACAACGCTCAACCGCTGGCGTGCTGCTTCAATCATCAGCGTGTGAATCTCGGACTGGCGCACACGCTTTGCGCCGCAGCGCTTGCCCACGCTGACCACCAATGCCTGCCCGCCCGCCATCGCGATCACCGCCGCTGGCACCAGGTCGTCATGCAGCACCATGTCTGCTGAGCGCAGCAACGCTGCCGCCTTCAACGTCAGCAACTCCGGATCACCCGGCCCTGCGCCGACAAGATAGACCGTACCCTTCGCGGCCACACTCATGTCAGCCACCATGACCCTCGATCTTCGGCGCGTGTTTGCACCGCCATCGTGCGCGACGGACATTGAGGCGAGTCGCAAACCTCGCGGCCAGCAAGCGTACGCAGCAGGCTGTTGCGCTCTTCCCCGGCCGGATGTGCGCCCAGCACTTCGCGTCGCAACGCCCCCAGCCGCTCCAGCCAGGGCCCGGTTCCCTGGTCGATCATCTGCTCCAGCTGCTGTCGCAACCGCTGCGCCAGCGCCGGGCTCTCCCCGGCGGTCGAAATACCGATCTGCAGTGGTCCGCGCCGCACCACAGAGCCGAAATAGAAATCGCAGAACGGCGGATCATCCACCGCGTTCGCCAGCACACCCGCGGCCACGGCATCGCTATAGACCGCGTGGTTCACCTCAGGATCATTCGTCGCCGCAATCACCAGTCGCTGCCCCGCGATGTCCTCGACAACATAACGGCGGCGATGCCAGGCAATGCTTCCCCGCTGCTCCAGATCACGAATATCATCTCTCGCATCTGGCGCAACCACGGTTACATGTGCACCGCACTCCAGCAGGCTACGCACCTTCTGCAGCGCGACAGCACCCCCACCCACAACCAGGCAGGGACTTCCTTCGAGCCTCACGAAGATCGGTAGCAGCGCTGCGCTCATTTCCCCACCCCCACCGGTATTCTTCCCTCCGGACGGTCCCGCTCCACAGCCGCGGCCACCTCGCCCGCCAGCAGCGTGCGCAGATCGTCATTGCTATGCCTGCTGAGAAATGCCCGCAAACTTTCGTTGAGCTCCCTGCCGGCGAGATACCCTCGCAGCAAGCGTTCGAGCGACTCCGGCACCAGCGTCGCGGCGCAGCGATAGCCCACCGGCCTGGCAATCGCCGCATTTCCCCCGGCGCTTCCGCCTACGCAAAAGTAGTAAGCGTCCACCAGAGTCCCGTTGTGCTTGATCTTTTTACCTTCAATTCCTACATCGGCAATCCAATGTTGTCCGCAGCTGTTCGGGCAGCCGGTGACGTGCAGCTTTAACTGCTGATCGAACTCCGGCAGCCGCGTTTCCATCTCCTCCACCAGCCATCGCGCGAATCCCTTCGTCTCGGTGATCGCCAGCTTGCAGAACTCCGTGCCCGTGCACGCGACCGCGCCGCGCCAGAAGTGCGACCCCTCGACTCGCAGATCAATCGCAGCGAGTTCGCGAACCAGGGCATCGACATTGCGCTTCGGCACATTCACGAAGAGCAGATTCTGCGTCACAGTCGTTCGCAGCTCGCCAGAACCATATTGCCGCGCCAACTCCGCGGCTGCCGCAAGCTGATCGCCGGTCAGCCGCCCGCGCAGTACCGAAGCGCCTACGTAGTAGAGACCTGCCTGCCGCTGGCGATGAACGCCCACGTGGTCCCGCAGCACATCGGCTGGCGTCCCCTCCTCCACCGCCGGCTCCAGACGGAACGGCAGCCGTATCTGCAGCTCATTGAGAAACTTCAGAGGTGTCCAGCCCTCTTTGAGGAAGAGATGCTTCAGACGCGCGCGATCGCGGCTCTCGCGCAAGCCCTGTTGCTCGCGGAAGATCGTCGCGATCGCCGTCACTACTTGCACTGCCTGCTCGGGACGCACAAAGGCATCCAACCGCACGCCCAGGTGTGGATCTGCGGAAAGGCCGCCGCCTACCCTCACTGAGAAGCCCACCTCGCTACCGCGGCGCACCGGCGTCAGGCCAATGTCATTGATCTCCGGATACGAACACCACGAGCTGCAACCCGTCACGGAGATCTTGAACTTGCGCGGCAGATTATAAAATTCGGCATTGCCGGCAAGCGCCTTGGCAATGGAACGTGCAATCGGCGATGCATCGAAAACCTGATCCGCCGCCAGCCCCGCTATCGGACATCCCGTAACATTGCGAACAACATCGCCGCATGCCCCGCGTGGCGAAAGCCCCACGGCATCCAGCCGGTCGATGATCTCCGGCAGGCTGTCGATGGTCAGCCAGTGAAGCTGAATCGCTTGGCGGACCGTAATATCCGCGAGGTTGCGCCCGTGTCGCTGCGCGATGTCTGCGACGGCGGCAAGTTGCGCAGACGAGATAATCCCATTGGAGACGGGGATACGCAGCATGAAGTACTCGGTGCTCTTGCCTTCGCCGCCAACGCCGCCCAGCGCGCCCGCGCCATCGCCCTGCGTATAAATCCCCCACCACTTGAAGTAGAGACCTGCCCACTCCGGCAGCACGCTTCCGCGCCCCTCCGCCGCAAAGCGGCGTATCTCGTCGAAGGCCGCCCATGGGTTCTTCGCGCGCTTCAGGCGCTCGGTCTTCTGCGCCTTTGTTTCCTTCGCCGTGGTGCCGGTTGGCTGAGTTGGCTGCGTCATGCCACTTCCCTTCGGGTGCGGTGCATGGTGTAGAAAAGAAAAGCCCCAACTGCAGAGGGGCTGCGGTTGGGGCTTCGAATTCGCTTATTGTGATGGAGTTACATCACTAGCTCATCGGCACCCACGCAGCCGCGTGCGCAACAACAGTCGCAGCAACAGGCAGCCGGGGTGTGAACGAGAACCATTAATTTAAAGCTACCGCTCCTCGTCTGTTACGTCAAATTCAATAGAAGCGGCAGCCGCTGGCTCGCTCGAACACAGTACGCATAAATGGAGGTTTAACCTCATATGTTTACGCCTTGGCCCATCGGATTTGTAAGCACGCCCTACAAAGGAACCACTGAGGTACCGAAAGGACTTGGAACCACGCATGAAGCAGAAGGCGTGATCACCGTCCTTCCCGATTTCGAGCTCGGCCTCACCGACATCGAAGGCTTCTCGCACCTCATCGTGCTTTGGGAGTTCGACCGCGCGCAGCCCTTTGAGCTGCTCGGCACTCCGCCCACTGACAATCGCCAGCATGGCGTCTTCGCGACGCGCTCGCCTCTTCGCCCCAATCCAATCGGACTCACCGTCGTTCAGCTGCTTCGTCGCAACAACGCCGATCTGCATGTGCGCGGTGTCGACATGCTGGATGGCACGCCGATCCTCGACATCAAGCCCTATCTCTCGAGCATCCCGGCAGAGTCGCTCCGGCGCGGCTGGCTGGAGGAAGCAGAGGCTCGCGCAAATGGCAATGCTGCCGTCTCCTGATCGCGGCGCTTCTTCTCCGTTCCTGGTACAACGGCGATTCGTTGTTCGCTGACGTTCCAACCCGCGACCTCGATCGAGGAGATGCGAGCGCCGCCGTGCGAAGAGGAGCGCGCCGTGAAGGTTCGGGACTCGCCCGGCAGCAGCGAAATATAGTTGTCCGACCAGAATGCAGGCGCTACCGCCGCGGCATGGTCATCCAGCGCGCGCAGTGCAACCTGGAACGCGAGAGTCTGCGAATCGTTCCGCAACCGCAGCGTCACCCGCCCATCCGATTCTCTCCTCACCGACTCCACGGCCACGTGCGACTGCGGCAACTCTCTGAGCGCCGTCAAATCTGGCTCGCGGAGAGCCGGCGTATAGCGATAGTCTTCCTTCTGCCAGTCGAACTCAGCGAGGTGCGCCGGAACCCAATAAAAATTCTCGCTCACCGGCCGTCCTGTGGCATCCGTCATCGCCAGCCGCACAAAGTGCAGGCCGTCATCTCCGCTCATCGTGTCGGCGGGAATGCTGAATGCCCGGTCGGAGCTGTCAGGCTGCGCCGCAACCGCCGCCTCGTGTTCGTAAACCGGTCGTAGCTTCAGGTCATAGACCGTCGCCTTGACGTGAAGTCCTGGCACCGCCGTGTACGTGCCGTTCACCACAACAATGCTGTGGTCGTCATAGGAGTACTGCACGTGCAGGGGCTCGCACGCCTTCCGAGCGCCATAGTAGCCGCCGCCTGAGTCCAGATAGTAGTCGTACAGATGCCAGATCATCGATGGCCATGCATTGTTCAACATCCACTGCACGACGCCGGTGGAGGCATACTTGTTGCGCCCATAAGCCTCAAACATCGCGCGTTCTCCGTCGTAGGCCATGGCCTGCGCGGCCTGCTCATAGTCGGTCAGCGAATGTGGCGGCCCATAGCTCTGCTTCATCGCGCCATCGAAGATCGCCGTGTTGGCAAAGCCGCCGCTGCCATTGTGATATTGCCAATCCTCATCGGGCGGCCACAGTGCCTTTGCGGGTAGAAATCGCTGCAGGCTCGACTCAATGGGAATCGCTGGCCCCGGGCTCGTCTCTGTATTGAAGCCCCACGCACCGCCCCGCGTCCCCGGATCCGTCAGCCAGTAAGACGGCGCCACATAGTCGTAAGGCCCCGTCATCTTCACGCCTGTTTTGCCACTCACCGCCGTCGGCCGCGCCGTAGCAGAAGAGAGCGTCGGGTTCGGCCAGTGCGTCTCGCGCTCGATGTCGAGATACATCTGCTCCACCTTCGCCGGCGGAGGATTGTCGCTGCCGTTCAGCCACACCAGCAGGCTTGGATGATTGCGGATGCGTAGCATCTGCGCCCGT
>DASZGZ010000289.1:0-3785 GCA_035938355.1 Acidobacteriaceae bacterium | reverse complement strand
GCGAGACGCTGTTCACGATCCTCGCGGCCATCAGCGCCTGCCATCTGCTGAATGACCTGATCCAGGCGACGATTCCGTCGCTGTATCCGCTGTTCCAGCGCATCTTCGGTCTGTCGCTGGGGCAGATCGGGATGATCACCTTTACCTATCAACTGACGGCTTCGCTGTTTCAGCCCTTTGTGGGTATGGCGACGGACAAGAAACCGATGCCGTATTCGCTCGCGCTGGGGATGAGCTTCTCGCTCTGCGGGCTGGTGCTGATGGCGTGGGCGCCGAGTTACGGATGGCTGCTGGTGTCCGGCTCGCTGGTGGGCTTGGGGTCGTCGGTATTTCATCCCGAGTCGTCGCGTGTCGCGCGGCTTGCCTCCGGCGGACAGCACGGGCTGGCGCAGTCGCTGTTTCAACTGGGCGGCAACGTGGGCTCTGCGCTGGGGCCGCTGCTGGTGCTGTGGCTGGTACTTTCCGCGCGCGGCGCGAGGGCAGGACAGCATCGCATCGCGTGGTTTTCCGTCGCGGCGCTGGTGGCGATCGCGATGCTGCTGGCGATCGGCGTCTGGTACAAGGCACGAGTGGCGGAAGGCGCGTCAGGAAACAAGAAGGTGGACGACCATCCGCGTATGCAAGTGTCACGCGGCAAGCTGACGCAGGCGCTGGTGGTGCTGATGACGCTGGTCTTCTCCAAGTACTTCTATCTGACCAGCATCACGAGCTACTACACCTTCTATCTCATGCAGCGGTTCCACGTGACGCTGCACCAGTCGGAGATGTATCTGTTCATCTTTCTCGGCGCGGTGGCGCTGGGGACGATTCTCGGCGGCCCGATTGGCGATCGCTATGGGCGGCGGCTGGTGATCTGGGTCTCGATCGTGGGCGTGCTGCCATTCACGCTGGTGCTGCCTTACGCGAGCCTGGAGTGGACGGCGATCCTGAGCTTCATCATCGGGCTGGTGCTTTCGTCGGCCTTCTCCGCGATCCTGGTCTATGCGCAGGAGCTGGTGCCGGGGCGAGTGGGAATGATCTCCGGGCTGTTCTTCGGGCTGGCGTTTGGGATGGGCGGTCTGGGCGCGGCGCTGCTGGGCAAGCTCGCGGACATGACGAGCTTGAATCTGGTCTATCACGTGTGCTCGTTTTTGCCGGCGCTTGGATTGCTGACCGGGCTGCTCCCAAAGATTGATGAGAAGTTGCTGCCGCGCGATTCCGCGGAAGCCGACGCTTAGCGGTTTCTTGACTCCGCAATCTCCTGCGAACTATCTTCGCCACTGGAGCACTTCAGGGTGCCGCCAGCTCGCGGAAAGGGCCAAGCCCGCCTGAACATTGCGTAGTTCTGAGATGAGTTGACGACATACCTTTCCGCCTGAAGGTGCGAGCAATCGGGCGCTACCGGCCTATTGGCCAGGAAAGGACGTCGTGATGACTCGATCGCTCCCGCCACATCCATCGCTTGAAAACCTGAAGAAACGTGCCAAGACATTGAAGCGCGCCTGGCAGAGCGGCGACGCGCATGCACTGGAACGGGTACGCGCCGCACATCCGAAGCTAGGCTCGGAGGAGGCGTTGCAGCAAGCGACGCCGCGGCTGACCGACTGCCAACTGGTGCTGGCGCGCGAGTCCGGCTTTGCGAGCTGGCCGCAGTTACGAATTGCCGTCGAGGCGGCGCAACACGATCTGCCGGATGAGTTCGTAACGCTGGCGTGCCTGTGCTACGACGATCCGCACTACGACCACCGCATGTTTCACGCTCGCGCGAGCGAGATGCTGCGCACGCATCCCTGGCTGGCTTCGGCGAACATCTGGTGCGCGGCGGCGGCGGGAAATACTGCAGCGGTTGCGGCGATTCTGAATGAAGAGCCAGATGCCGTGAACCGGCCGGGGCCGTACGGCTGGGCGCCGCTGCTGTGCGGGTGCTATTCGCGGGTGACACCGCTTGATGCCAACCACTCGACCTATGAGGCAGCGAAGTTGCTGCTGGATCGAGGTGCTGATCCCAACGCACACACGATGAAGGGCGATGCGGACGAGCGGCTGGATCAGACGCAGCGGCGATTTACGGCGCTGACTGGTTTAGTTGGAGGCGGCTCGACGGGACTCGCAAATCAGCCGCCCCATCCGCGCTGGCGTGAGCTGGCGGAGATGCTGCTGGAACGCGGCGCCGATCCTGCGGATGAATGGGCTTTGTGGATACATCCCGCTGCGTCGCTGGAGTTGTTGTTGCGGCATGGACTGAAGACGGAGGCGCGGACGGCCGATGGCGCGATCACGCTGATGGGGCGTGAGCTGTCGCGCGCCGCACTGGAGGGTCATTTGGATCGCGCGATGCTGCTGCTGCAGGATGGCGCGCGAGCGGACGAGGTATTTCGCGGACGAACGCCGTGGCAGCACGCGATGGACAGCGGCAACGTGGAGATTGCCCACCTGCTGGAAGCGGCTGGTGCTCCGATGGCGTGGTTGAGCGATGTCGAGGAGCTGATGTCGCTGTGTCTTGCTGGCGATGCCACTGGTGTGCGCGCTCTGCTGGAACGTGCGCCCGATGTAGTGCAGCGCGCGCCGGGATTCATGGTGAACAAGGCAGTGAGCACACGGCGCATTGAGGCAGTACGGCTGGCACTTGATCTCGGCTTCGATCCGAACTTCATGGATGAGGTCGCGCCGCTGCACATCGCGGCGGGCGGCGGCGGAGATACCGGATGGTTGCGAGAGGCGGATAAGGAGATTGTGGATCTGCTGCTGGAGCGCGGCGGATCGCTGGAGGTGCGGGAGCCGTTCTACGATGGCACGCCGATCGGGTGGGCGGCGTTTTTCGACCACGCAGCGATGCGTGACTTTCTGCTGAACAAGGAGAGGATCAGCATCTTCGATGCGCTCGAGTTCGATCGGCTTGACCGGATTTCTGGCATCGTGGCGCGCGATCCTCAGGCGCTGGAGCGCCCGTTTGCGCGATGCCTGACGCGTGAAGCAAAGGTGGAAGACTGGCGGACGCCGCTGCTGCGCATGGTGAGCCAGGGAAAGACGGAGGCGGTGCGTGCGCTGCTGGCACATGGCGCGGATGCTGCGGCGCGGCATCCGGACGGACGCAGCATGATGGAGATGGCACAGGGGAAGGGCTTCCACGAAATTGCCGCGTTGCTGCAGGAGTATGCGGTGAAGACGTAGTGGCGCCGCGTCTTCACAGACGGAATATTGCGCGCGTGCGAAGGACAAGGCTGCAATCGTTATTTCAGGTCGCGGGCGAGATCCGCGCTGAGAATGGCGTCCATGATGGCCCTGATGTGAACACGTGCGCCATCCAGATGCGGGAAATCGGCGTTTTGCTCGTTGAATACGAAGGCGAGATCGGTTCCAGCCAGAACGATGGCATCCAGCTTTTCACGCTCGATGACTGTGTGAGCGAGCGATCGTAACTGCTCGAATTCCTCCGCGGAGGCCTTCGCCGCTTCGATAACACGGAGATAGATATCGCTGACGAGATTCGTTTCCTCGGGGCTTAGTCCGATCACGTCGCAATCCGGAAGCTTCCCGAAGAGGCCTGTTTCCATCGTCACACGTGCGCCAAAGACGGCAACGCGATGCAGTTTTCTGCGGGCTGCCTCGCTTGCTATCGCATCCAGAAGGCTGACCAGTGGAACAGGCGTCGATTCGGCCAATTCCGCAGCACAAATTTGCGGAGAGAACGCCGGAATGGCGGCCAATTCCGCACCTCCATCCGCGAGGCGCTGGAGAAGACCAGTCAGGTATTCCGCCAGCTCCTGTATTTTCCGTTCCTGAGCCAGTCGCATGACTCTGCGCAC
>DASZGZ010000288.1:0-5781 GCA_035938355.1 Acidobacteriaceae bacterium | reverse complement strand
ACCGGCATTTACTTCCAGGGCGGTGCCGGGCTGGATCAGTGGCTGAAGCCGCTCTCGCGCGTGCTGGCGCCGATCGGCGCGCCACTGCTGGAGCGCAGCCCGGAGACCGGAGAGGATATCAACTCAGTCACCGAAAAGGGCGTGCCCGGCTTCGCACCGATCCAGGACAGCCGCTATTACTTCAACTATCACCACACTCCTGCGGATACGTTTGACAAGGTGAGCCCGCGCGAACTGGGCGAGAACGCGGCAGTGATGGCGGTGACAGCGTATGCGCTGGCGGATGCTGCAACGCCTGCGCCGCGTTAGCGAGCGCTCATACTTCCAGACCAATCGAGCGCATGAGCTGCAGCGCATTCGTACTGTTGGCAATGCCGGGAGTGAGTTTGTAGTCGAAGTGGAGCTCGCCTGCGCTGAAGCGATCGCCGAAATGCATGTTCGCGCCTTCGGCATTGAGCGCTGCTGCGATCTCTGTAAGGGCGAGATCGTGCGTGGTGATGAGTCCGATGGCATGGCGTGCGAGCAGGCCGCGGAGCAACGCCTCAGTGCCGACGCGGCGATCGTGCGAGTTCGTGCCGGAGAGCAACTCGTCGAGCAGGAAGAGCGTCGGCTGCGTGGCGGCGAGATCAGTGATCTGCTTGAGGCGCTGAATCTCCGCGTAGAAACGCGATAGGCCACTCTGCAGCGAGTCCTGTACCGTGATGGATGCGCCGACGGCGATGGGAGACAGGCTGAGGCGGCCGCAGCAGACCGGAGCGCCGCACTGGGCCAGAACCACATTGAGACCAATGGCACGCAGCAGCGTGCTCTTGCCGGCCATGTTGGGACCGCTGACGATGATGAGCCCGCGCACGGCGTCGAGCGAGAGATCGTTTGAAACTGCGGTGGCGCACGGCAGGAGCGGATGCGTGAGGCCGATCGCGTCCAGCGCCGGCGTGTCGGTGCACAGCGTCGGGAACCCGCAGGAGGGCCGCTCGTAAGCAAAGCTCGAGAGCGAGCTGAGCGCTTCGAAGTCGCCGATGCTCGAGAGCCACGCGCGCATGTGACCACCGTGACGGTGGCGCCAGCTTTCGATGGCGAGCATGCAGAGCGGGGTCCAGAAGACGAATCGGTTGACCAGCTTCACAAACCAGTTGTCGCTGGACTCGAGCCATTCGAGATTGCGCTCGAGCTTGGCGATGGCACGCGACGGAGGAAGACCGTTGCTGCGGACCGCAGCAGTGAGGCCAGTCAGTCGCGGTGCATGGAAGGGCTGCGATTCATAGACGGCGAGCACGCGAGAGAGCGGTCCAAGCAAAGGTGAGATCTGGAGGACGTCGACGGCTGCGCGCTTCACGGCTCCAATGAAGCGCGTGGTGAGTGCGGCGTTGAGGAAGCTGACGAGCGCAAACCAGGTGAAGGGGCCCCCCACGATCCAGTAAAAGAGGGTGGCTAGCCAGATGAGCGCGAGCGGTGGGGCGGCGTAGAGCAGCCATCCGGGCACGGTGGCTTCCGTCGATTCGGCCCAGTGTGTGAGCGCTTCGGGCGTGCCTTCGTGAATGGCATCGGCGGCCAGCGCGAGCTGCTCGCGCAAATCGAGGCGAGGCGCAAGCTCGCGGATCGCCTGCTGGCGTTGGGCAATCTCCGCAGGCGTAGCAGGATGCAACAGCCATGCGGCGAGCGTGTGCTGTCCGGGTGCGCTGGCGGCCTGCGAGATCAGTTGATAGAGGCTGCCGTCGCCGAAGATGTCGAGATCGCGCGCGTAGAGATGTCTGGGATCGAAGAATCGCTGGCCCGCGTCGCCTTGTCCTGACCATTGGTCGTCCAGCCGCGCGAGGCCGCGGCGGTAGAAGCTTTCAATGCGCGAGGCTGCGGCGAGCGTGCGCAGAAGGCGCTCGTGCGCGATCCACAGGACGACGAAGGCAAGGGCCGGAATGAGTGCCCAGGCGAGGAGGGTGGGATATGCACGAGCCAGCCAGAGAGCGGCCACGACGGTGACCGCCGCCGCGGCGAGTTTGCTGAAGCCGAAGAGACTGTCGTGCCGGCGCAGGCGCGGCCGCTCGGTTTCGAGCGAGGCCAGGCGCTGGCTGTAAACGCCTTTCGCGTCTGAACCAGTATTGTTCCCATCGGCAGGCGGCGCGTTCAAGCAGGCTGCGGAGCCTCTGCGCTTGGGGCGGGCGCGCTGATGGATGCGGCGGCCTGCAGCCGGCGCACGACGCGGCCATGCCCGAGCGCGACCATCACGGCAAAGAGCGAGGGCGCTACGCCCTGTCCGGTGAGCGCGACGCGCGCCCCATTGATCAGAACGCCCGGCTTCACACCCTTCTCGTCGGCAAAGGCGCGCAGCACCTGCTCCGTGGAGGCCTCGGTAAATTCGGGCGCGGCACTGTAGCGGCCGCCGAGTTCCACCAGCAGGTCGCGAGTGGAAGAGTCCTTGAGAAATTTCGTCACCGCGGCGGGATCAAAACTGAAATGGTCGCTGAAGTAGGCACAAAACGAGGCGGAAAAGTCGAGAAGGCTGCGCGCGCGGGGTTTCACGAGCTCGATCGCCGAAAGGATTTCAGCCTCACTGCGGGCGGCGATGAAGCCGGTCTTGCCCCATTCGGTCTTAATCAGTGGCAGCAGCTCCTGCGCGCTCGAACGGCGGATCCACTCCGTGTTGAACCAGGCCAGCTTGTCGTTATCGAAGACGGCGTTCGATTTCGAGATGCCTTCGAGCGAGAAGAGCTTGACGAGCTCCTCGGAGCCGAAGATTTCACGGTCGCGACCATCGCCGTCCTTACCCGCAGCGCCTGGCGACCAACCGAGCAGCGTGAGGAAGTTGCGGAAGGCCTCGGGCATGATGCCCATCTCCTTATACGAAGTGACGGAAGTGGCGCCGTGGCGTTTGGAGAGGCGCGTCTTGTCCGGTCCAAGGATGAGCGGCACGTGGGCGAAGATGGGCAGCGGCGCGCCGAGCGCCTGGTATTGCAGTACCTGCTTCGGGGTATTTGAGATATGGTCCGCGCCGCGGATGATGTGGGTGAGCCGCATGTCGAGGTCGTCGGCGACAACGGAGAGGTGATAGGTCGGGATGCCATCCGAGCGCAGGAGCACGAAGTCTTCAAGCTCGCTGTTGGCAAACTCCACCCGGCCAACGACGGCATCGTCGAATGCGGTGACACCGCCTTCCGGCACGCGGAAGCGAATGGCCGCGGGCTCACCGGCGGCGCGGCGAGCGGCTGCGTCCGCGGGCGCAATGATGCTGCATCGGCGATCGTACATGGGCGGCTTGCCGGCCTCAGATGCGATCTTGCGGCGGTGCTCCAGGTCTTCCTTGGTGCAGAAGCAGGCGTAGGCATGGCCGGAGTCGAGCAGCTTTTGCGCGGTAGCCTGGTAGAGGTCGAGGCGCTTGGACTGATAGAACGGGCCCTCGTCCCAGTTCAGGCCGAGCCAACGCATCCCTTCGAGGATGCCTTCGACCATGGCCTCGGAGGAGCGCTCGAAGTCGGTGTCCTCGATGCGGAGGATGAAGGTGCCGCCTGCGTGGCGGGCGAAGAGCCAGTTGAAGAGCGCGGTGCGCGCGCCGCCAACGTGCAGGTAGCCTGTGGGAGAGGGAGCGAAACGGACGCGGGGACTTTCAGGAGTTGAAGACATAGACGATCTAAGTTGATGCTAGAGCATTTTGACCGTTGCGGTGAACCGGCCAAGTTCTGTGAAGAGTGGCTTTTCTTGACGGAAAAGCCACGCAGACCGCAGACCATGGTGTGTGAGGCGATCTCCACAGTGAAAATGCTAGAACAAATTCTGCGGTGGCGGCGTGCCGGCCCGGTGGAGGAATGGCGATGACGCAGTTCGAGTTCACTGTGCCTCCTGGTTCGAACCTGAGCGGCGCTGCTTCCTTGATTGAGAAGGCGTGCCTCGGATGCGGCCTGCGGGTTTCCGCGCGAGCAACTCTCTCCAGCTATCCGGGATGCATCCATTGGCATGTGAAACGTGGCATGCACTCCGGCACGCTGGAGCTGACCCTTTGGGAGGCGAAGCGGCGGGTCTGGGCGAGTGTGCAAGATGGACGGCGTGCTCCGTGGATTGATGAAGCTCTGCCGCAAGTGAAGGATGCGGTAGAGACGGCACTGCGCATCGCCGTCTCGTGACAGAGTGCCGATCAGCCGCGCGGATAGGGATCGTTCGGATTGGCGGGTGGTGGCGCAGCGGGCGGGTAGGCAGCCGGTGGATATGCTGGCGGATACGCATTCGGCGGATAGCCCAGGGCGTACTGAGGGAGCGGCGCGACCTTCCATTGTGCGAAGGCCACAATGTACAGCAGGATAAGCGCTCCAAACGGCACCAGGATCAGGAGGCACAGCCAGGGACTGAAGCCCGCCTTCTTACATATCTGCCACATCGGAATGATAAAGACCGCGACAAAAAAAAGACCGAGCATAAAGGCGCCCGGTATCAGGTACGCGAGATGCGGATCAATACTGTTGGGGTCCATGGCGATTCCTTCCCGCAGTGGTGGATGACGCGAGAATACTGACAACGCGACAGCGAGACAAGCCCAATAACGGGTTGCTTATTCATCGTCGCGGTCGACGTCCAGCGGGAAGATGGACTTCAACACAATGATGAGGAGCCCCAGCACGTTTGCTGTCGCGGTCCCGAGCAGCGCGATGAGTACAGCATCGGAGAGCTTACCGTGCTGAAGCTCCTCGCGCAGGACGATGCAGCCGACAAAGACAAGCCACGCCACCGTGAGTGCGAAGAGACTGGGAACCAGCCAGCGGCGGAAGCCGAGGAACTGTGCCTTGCGTGCGTCGTCGAACTGGTCGCGCTCTGCGATGGCGGTCGCGAAGCCGGAGGATGCAACGCTTGCGGCAGCGCGCTGCGCCAAACCGGAGGTGCTGGTGTCGGTGATGGTTTCCGGATCGGGTGCTGCGGGCGTCGGCGGAGGGTTGGTGCTCATGCGGCCACCGGCTTCAGCACGGACTTGAACCAGGCCTCGATCTCTTCATCCGAGATAGGGATGTAGCGCTTGCCCTGATTCTCGCTCCAGGCCTGGGCCCACGGGGTCCCCTGGGCATGCGTCATCATGGACAGCTCAATGGCGGAATAGTTGCCGTATTGCTCAAGGATGCGGCGGAGAATACGGTCGGCGTACTCGGCATCGGGATCGTGCGCCGGGAGCTTGTAACGACGCAGCACCAGCTTGTTGCCGTCGACGGCTGCGTAGCGCGCGGGCTCAGTGATGGGCTGCGCGCCGAAGTCCTGGAAGGCGCGGTAGACGTCGGGCAGCACCGGGCCGTACTGCCACGCTTCGACGGAACGATCGAGCAGCGGCTTGCCCGTCAGGGCCAGATGCCAGCCGTGCGCGTAATAGATGAGCTTTTGCACCTTCATCGGATCGATGATGAGTTGGCGCTCGCGGCCGAGGTCGAGCAGGCGATTGGCCACAGCGCGGGGATCAAAGGGCATGGCGGACAGGTCCCTTTCCGGAGCATCGTCACCACTAGGTGAAGATGCCTGAACGTGGTCCTTCGTTAACAAAGTATAGCGATCGGGTGGTTCGCGATTCGGATCCGGACGAGTGCATACTACCGCGCCGCGCTGCGACGCCCGTATATCAGATAGTCCTCAAGCGGTCCCATCGCGAGAATTTTCTGCAGGAACGGCGAGGGATGATAGGTCGCCGGCACATAGTGGACGCGCCGCAGGAGCTGGTAGTGCGCAGCAAACCAGCGCTGCTGGTCCGGGGTGAGTGTGTAGCCTTCGATGGTGCGATAGTGATCGAAGCTTTGCCGCTCCACGATGTAATCGGGTTGC
>DASZGZ010000287.1:0-8291 GCA_035938355.1 Acidobacteriaceae bacterium | reverse complement strand
TGCCGGCCGGCCGGTCTATCTGCTCGATGCTGCAGAGCTGCTCCACTCCGCACGCATCCTTCCCGACTCGCTCCTGATCGTGCTCTCTCGCAGCGGACGAAGCATCGAGATCGTGAAGCTGCTGGAGAAAGCTCGGGCTGTAGGTGCGACGATCGTAGGCGTGACGAACTTCCCGGATGGCGCGCTCGCACAGCAGGCGACGATCCCTCTCATTCTCCCGGTCGCGCCGGATCACGGCATCTCTGCAAATACCTACGTATCGCTCGCCGCCGGAGCAGCCGCCATTGCCAGCGCAGAAGACGCCGCTCGGGGGCTGGACGCGCAGCTCGCATCGACGCTTCTGGCTGCCATCGCAGCAACCGCAAAAGAAATTCCAGCGTGGCAGCGGCAGCTCGCGCAGAGCTCATGGCTCGAGCCCGGCGCAACCTATTGCTTCCTGGCTCGTGGTGCAAGCCTCGCCAGCGCCTACGGAGCGCAACTTCTCTGGGAGGAGGGCGTGAAAGTCGCTGCACTCGCCATGGGCACCGACAGCTTTCGTCATGGACCGCAGGAGATTGTGACCACGGGCATGCGCTTCGCCATCTGGATCGACGAGCGCATGCGCGAGGCCGACCTCTCCGTAGCACGCGACCTGCGGCGCCTTGGCGCATCCGTCATGCTCATTGGCTCGAGCGTCCCTGCAGATGCCGGCGACCTCGTCATACAGCACCCGTCCTGGCCATCCAGCTGGCAATTCCTCATGGACATCATTCCTGCGCAGCTCGCAGCCGAAGCTCTCGCGCGCATCTCCGGAGTGGACTGCGACCAGTTTCGCTTCGCCTCCTATGTTGTTGAGGGCGACAAAGGTCTTCTGCACACATGAACGCCATCGGCGCGGTGGACATCGGGGGCACCAAGACAGCGGTAGGTATCGTTGACGATTCGGGACGCGTTCTCGCGCGTGCCGAGGCACCGACGCAAACCATGGGTCCGTGGTCCGAAGCCCTCGCACTCATCACCAAAATGCTGCGCAGCACGGCGCGCGAAGCCAGCGTGACCGTCGCTGGTATCGGCGTCGGTTCCACCGGCCCGCTCGATCCGCTCAGCGGGAAGTTCGAGAACCTCGACACCATCCCGCAATGGAGTGGCGCATCACCTGTCGACGATCTCGCGCGCGAGTTTCACCTCTCCGTAGCAATCGAGAATGATGGCGACGCGGGCGCGCTGGCCGAGGCCACATGGGGCGCAGGCCGAAATAAATCGCGCCTTATCTATGTCACCGTAGGTACGGGCATCGGCGGCGGCATCATTCTCGATGGACATCTCTACCGCGGTGTCGACGGCGCGCATCCCGAGGTCGCGCATCAGGTCATCGAAGCATGCGGTCCGCCATGCTCCTGTGGGCTGCGCGGCTGCTGGGAGGCGCTCGCCTCCGGCCCCGCGATGGCGAAGTGGATGGAGTCGCGTTCCGAATACACTGGCCCCGCAGGACTTACCGCGAGGCACATCTACGAACACGCGATGGCCGGTGACCCGCTGGCCGCCCGCGCGGTGGAGCGGGAAAACTTCTATCTAGCGATTGGCCTCGCCAACCTCGTTAACCTGTTCACACCGGATGCCATCATCCTCGGCGGAAGCATCATGAAGAGCGCGGGCATCTTTCTCGGCGATATCCGCAAGATCATGCAGCAGGGCTGCCGCTTCGTTCCGCTCGAAAAAGTGGAGCTGAGTCTCGCCTCGCTCGGCGACGACGCCAACCTCATTGGAGCAGCGCGCGTCTGGCATCACCGCTTCGCGCGTTCACATTAGGAGAGGCCACACTTATGGCGAGGAATCGATTCCTGGTAGGCCTCATCTTCCTCGTATTCTTCGTCATCTCTCTGCTCAGCAATATTCTCGGGCCCATCGTTCCCGACATCATCAACACTTTTTCCGTCAGCCTCGGCGCGGCGGGGTTCCTCGTCTTCGCCTTCTTCATCGCCTACGGAGTCATGTCCATTCCGGCCGGCTTTCTCGTCGAGCGTTACCGCGAAAAACCGGTCATGATCTGGGCCTTCATCGGCGCCGCGCTCGGCTCCATCAGCTTCGCGCTGCACCCTAGCTACAAGGTGGCATTTGTCTCGCTCTTCGTCATCGGCGTCGGCATGGCGATGCTGCAGGTGGCGATCAACCCACTGCTTCGCGTGTCTGGCGGCGAGGAACACTTCGCGCTCAACGAAACCATCGCGCAATTGCTCTTCGGATCGGCATCTTTCCTCAGTCCCTGGATCTACTCCTATCTCACCGTCAATCTTCCGAAGAGTGCGCAGCGCTCAAATCCGGTTCTCATCATCCTCAGGCGAGTCACCCCGCCCCATCTTCCCTGGGTCTCGCTCTACTGGATCTTCGCTGCCGTCGCCCTCGCGATGATCGTCGTCCTTTCACTGTCGCGCTTTCCCGCTGTCCAGCACACTGCAGAGGAGCGCCCGGGCTCGTTGTCTATGTACAAAGGCCTCATGCGGCGGAGGCTGGTCTGGCTCTACTTCCTCGCCATCTTCGCCTATGTCGGATGTGAGCAGGGAACAGCTAACTGGATATCGCAATTCCTCAGTCACTATCACGGTTACGATCCGCATACCACCGGCGCCAGCGCGGTCTCGTGGTTCTGGGGTCTCATGACGTCCGGCTGCTTTGCCGGAGCCTTTCTTCTGCGTATCTTTGACAGCCGTCGCGTCATCATCGGCGCTGCCACTGGCGCGCTTCTCATGCTCTCGCTTGGTCTCTATGCGCCTGCGTCCGTTTCCCTCATTGCCTTCCCGCTCGTCGGCCTTTTCGCATCCGTCATGTGGCCCATATTGATCTCGCTCGCGCTCAACTCTGTCGCCGAACATCACGGCTCCTTCACCGGCATCCTCACAACCGGCATTATGGGTGGCGCCATAACCACCGTCGTCATCGGACGCATCGGCGATCACCTCGGCCTCCGCACCGGCATGGCGCTGCTCTATCTCACGTTTGGTTATGTCTGGAGCGTAGGCTTCTGGGCGAGGCCACTGATTAACAATGCGACCATCAGGGATAACGAAAGGCGCAGTGTCGCGTAGGTTGCCTTAGAACAGCTGGGCGGAGTGGTATAGAAAAATGCTGCCTATCACCAGCAGCCACACCCACAGCGCGAATCGCAACGGGCGCTTGGGAACGCTGCCCGCCAGCATGGTGCCGCATACCGCCCCTACCACGCCGCCGACAATCAGGCGTGTCAGCAGCGGGCCATTGACTGCCCCGGCAAACCAGTGCGCTCCGCCTCCCAGCGACGAAGTCAGAAAGCCAAACGCGATATCCGTGCCCACCACCTGGGCGGGTGCCAGCGGCGTCAACGAGAGCAGCGCCGCGCTCCCCAGCGCCCCCGCGCCTGCGGAAGAGAATCCAACCTCCGCGCCCACCGGCAGCATGAGCCACGGCAGAAGCGGCGCTCGATCGCGCGTCTCTCTGTCCTGCTTCACCGGCCGGAAGGAGAAGAAGATCTGCCAGAGCGCCGTTGCCACCAGGATCACGCCGAGCGTTCCATTCACCAGCTCCTTCGCTCCGGCGTTGACAAACCGATGCAACAGGAACGCGCCCACCAGCACGCCCGGCACGCCTCCCAGCAGCATGTAGGCCAGCGTGCGCCACGAGACCTGCTTTCGCCAGATCTGCGTCGGCAGCAACACCAGCTTCACTGCGGCGGAGAACATCAGCCCGACACTCACCGCTATCCCCACGGGCACGCCCAGCATCAGCACCAGCAGCGGCGTCGTGATAGTGCCGGCTCCGACGCCTGTGAGCGCGATGAAGACGGCGATGATGAACCCGATCAGGTATTCCACGCTTACATCTCCATTACCCATGTTCTCCAGTGCCCAAATTCTCCAGTGCCCCGACCGCTGCTTACTTCGCGGCCTCAATGTGAATGCCGCACTCCACCTTGCGCCCGCCCCAGCGGCCGGAGCGCGCATCCCCTGGATCGAGCGGTAGCGAGGTGCACGGCTCGCAGCCGATCGAGGAGTAGCCGCGCGCATAGAGCGGCAGCAGCGGAATGCCAAGCTCCTCGCATGCATGCCACACATCCGCCGTGCTCAAATGCGCCAGCGGACTGAGTTTCAACACCTGCTTGCCGCCCGGCAACGTGAATAGCGCCGACTCCTCAAGCCCGCCGCGTGTCTTCGCCTGCTCCCGCCTTAGCCCCGTGATCCAGACCTTGTAGTTCGCCACAGCGCGAAACAAAGGCTCAACCTTGCGTGCCGCGCAGCAGCGATCCGGGCTCGTCTGATACAGCAACCCATGCTGCGCCTCCTGCTCCGCCACCGTTGTCTGCGGCAGCAGGTTGATCAGTCGCACATCCCACTCGCGGGCAATGCGATCGCGGTACGCATAGGTCTCTGCAAAATGATAGCCCGTATCCAGAAACAGCGTCGGCAACGCTGGCCGCAGCTCCAGCGCCAGCTTCAGAAGCAGCACATCCTCTGCCTGAAAACTGCACGTAAGGCACACATCGTCGACCCCCGGAGCATCCGCGAACGCCTGCTGCAGTTGCTCCCGCACGTGCGCCACCTTCCCATCCAATCCCGCAAAGAGGACACTCATCGCGCACGCTCCCGCTGCAGTACGTTGGCCTGTCGCAACAGGCTCAGCAGATTCGCGACAGCCTGTCCCGCTCCAGCACGAGGCACGAACTCTGCGCTCGAACTGCCGATGCGAAGTGAAACCAGATTGCTGCTTTCTTGCGTCACCAGCACCAGCGCGCCGGCTGCGGCCAGGACGCCGGGCGTCGCCGGATCGTCATCCGGCGGCCTCACCACGAACGCTCCTGCTTCGAACAGCGCGCGTTCCAGCGCGCTTGTTACTGCGGAGGGCGCCGTCAGGCTCAACACGACACCCGCGTGTCCCCACCGGCTGGCGCGTTCCAATGCAGTCAGCGGCCTTGCATCAGCAACCACGCTCGTCCCGCCGGACAGCACCTCGCGAACCATTCCCGCACCCGCCGTCGCATTCGTCTCCGCGTCGATCAGCACGAAGGCGCCCAGCGTGCGGTTCTCGCTGTATCGCTCCAGTGCGATCGGCCGGCGAGTCTCGATCTCCGCGACACCGATGCTGTTCATCTCCAGCGCCCGCGCCGGCTCGCTGACGGATTGTTCGAGATCCACTCGATGCCGCAATCGCACCTCGGCCGGCACCGTCTGGCTCGCGTGCTTCAGCAAATAGCGGCGCGCAGCATCGAGAGGGCGCACATCCATCCAGACCAGCGATGCCGCGAATCGCCGCGCCACGTGCGCCTCTTCGCCCGCGAGCGTCAACAGATCGCCGCGGCTGATGTCCAGCTCATCCTCGAGCGTCAGCGTCACCGACAGAGGTGCATGCGCAACGTCCAGGTCGCCGTCATATGTAACGATGCGCTCCACGCGCGACGTTCTGCCGGACGGCAGCACGCTCACGCGGTCGCCAACGCGAATCACACCGGAGGCGATCTGTCCTGCAAATCCGCGGAATCCCTGGTGTGGCCGGATGACACGCTGGACCGGCAGCCGGAACGCCGCCGCTTCTTCGTGCACCGCCGTCGGCAATGACTCGAGCAACTCCAGCAGGGAAGGTCCGTCGTACCACGGAGTTTCGTCTGAGCTGTGCACCACATTCACGCCCAGCAGCGCGCTCACCGGAATGAAATGAAGCTGCGGTGAGTGGCCGGCCTCCGCCGTTGCGTATCGCGCAAAGCGCTCGAACTCCGAGCGGATCGACGAGAAGGTCTGCGCCTCGTAGCCCACCAGGTCCATCTTGTTCACCGCAACGATGATGTGTCGCACGCCCAGCAGCGTCGCGATGTAAGCATGCCGGCGTGACTGCGGCAGCACGCCCTTGCGCGCATCCACCAGCACAATGGCCGCATCTGCCGTCGAAGCCCCTGTCGCCATGTTGCGCGTGTACTGCTCGTGTCCCGGCGTGTCGGCAATGATGAACTTGCGCCGCGGCGTGGAGAAGTAGCGGTACGCCACGTCAATCGTGATGCCTTGCTCGCGCTCGGCGCGCAGGCCGTCGGTCAGCAACGCAAAGTCCAGTTGGGCGCCCGTTGTCGTCCCCTTGTTTCGGATCGAAAGCACCTGGTCGTCGTAGACGCTCTGCGTGTCGTAGAGCAACCGGCCGATCAGCGTCGACTTGCCGTCGTCGACAGACCCCGCGGTCGAAAAGCGCAGCAGGTCCTTCTCCCGCTCGCTCTTCAGGAACGCATCGATCGAGAAATCTATCTCTGGGGCATGGAAATCCGGTTGAGTCAGCGCACAAGCCATTAGAAGTAGCCCTCCCGCTTCTTGATCTCCATCGAGCCTTCCTGGTCATGATCGATCGCGCGGTTCGCTCGCTCCGATGACCGGAACGAAAGCAGCTCAGCGATGATCTTCGGTAGCGTGTCTGCGTCCGAACGGATCGCGCCGGTGCACGGACTGCAACCTAGCGAGCGCAGCCGGCTGCGCACCATCTGCGGCTTCTCCCCAAGGCGGGCGACAAAAGCCTGCTCCACCGGCAGCAGCGCGTCACCGCGCACATACATCGGCCGCGGCTTCGCGAAGTACAGATCCACAATCGGAATCTCTTCCTGGTGGATGTACTGCCACACGTCCATCTCCGTCCAGTTGGAGAGCGGAAACACGCGAATGCTCTCGCCCGGATGAACGCGCGAGTTATACAGGTTCCACAGCTCCGGCCGCTGGTTCTTCGGGTCCCACTGTCCTGCACCGTCACGGAAGGAAAAGATGCGCTCCTTCGCGCGCGACTTCTCCTCATCGCGCCGCGCTCCGCCAAACGCCGCATCGAATCCGTAGTGCTTCAATGCATCGAGCAGCGCCTGCGTCTTCAGCAGACCGCAGCAGCGCGTCGTATCCAGCGCGATGGGGTTCGTCCCCGCAGCAATCGCCGGCTCATTCCGCCACACCAGCAGCTCGGCGCCGACCGAGCGCGCCATCGCATCGCGAAACGCAAGCATCTCCGCGAACTTGAAGCCGGTATCGATGTGCAGCAGCGGGAAGGGAATCGGCCCCGGAAAGAACGCCTTCTGCGCCAGGCGCAGCATCACGGAGGAGTCCTTGCCGATGGAGTACAGCATCACCGGCCGCTCAAACTCCGACGCGACCTCGCGCAGAATGTGGATGCTCTCCGCCTCCAGCAGGCGTAGATGACTCACTTTCGGTGCGTTCGGCGGAGGCAGCGACGTATATGGAGAAGACTTCTCGGTTGCCAGCATTGCAGGACCTCGGTTGGGTGCCTTGGTGAATGCTGATAAGCCGGGATTGCTGCACTGAAACGTCAAACACCCGTGCTGATCAGCAACGGGTGTCTTTGTGAAAGAGTTGTCGCGGGACTAAGTGCGCGCGAACAGCCACCCGTGGCTTGATGGACAAGCACAACAACAGGGGCGACAGTGATGACGGAAAGTCATGCTGTTGAAAAGACTAACAGACGGCGCCGCAGCGTTACAAGGATGGGGTGGGCGTCTTTGGCTTAAGAAAGTGGCCAGCAATGATCGCGAGGGTCCCGATAATGATGCCGGACATGATTCCGACCACGGGGCCGGTAAACACCATCATGAGTCTAGGCATACCGGGTAACGGCATGGACTTCATCATTGCTGCTTCGCGCGCATGGCCGCCCATGTAGCGGGTGAAGAAAACAATATGCGTGCCGGTGATCCAGATGCTGTTTGCAACCCCGACAATGAGGCCATGCAGGAACCGGCGCTGAGGGCATTGCCGCGCAATGAGATACGCAGAGATGAGGAAGATTGCAATCCAGAGAATTGGTTCAATTTCCGAAGAAATGAAGAAGACCGTTCCGATACCCATCGCCAGACCAAAGAGCGACAACTGAAAGATGAGCGGCCAGTTCATTTTGTGCGGTATATGCATATCGCGTCCTGATTCAGATGGGCCTCAGAAATGCATCGCCGTCCGCACCGCCGAAGCGTCCCTGCACGCGTCTGCTCATAGAGGAGCGCGGGGAGTGCGGCGACTATACACCTCCGTGCGATCGCTGACATCCTGAAGAAACTTACCTACAGGAAACTTGCTTACCGTTCCGCGCCGCCACCGCCTCCCAGTTTCCTGTCAAAGAAGTCCGTGCCCAGCCGGTACGCTGTCACCCAGTCCCGATGCAGCAGGAAGTCGTGAATCTCATCCGGAAATACATGCTCCTCCACCGGGACCCCACGCGCCCGCAGAGCATTCGCCAGGCGCACCGTCTGCGCAAACAGCACGTTGCGGTCGTCGTCACCCTGAATCAGCAGCACTGGCGACCGCCACGTATCGAGCGAT
>DASZGZ010000286.1:0-2365 GCA_035938355.1 Acidobacteriaceae bacterium | reverse complement strand
CAAGCTGATCAACTTCGTGGTCCGGTAGTGGAAACGCGATCGGATACCGGGGAGCCTGCTACATCACGCCCCACCGTTCAGATGGATCATGTCCGCGGCACGCAGTCGCTGATCCAGATACAAGCGCAGTGCTGGCGGCGTTCCGGGCTGATCGCGCGCGAGCTCGCGTGGCGCTGGCTCTTTGGCATCCCGGCGCTTCTGCTGCTGTGCGCGTGCGGACGGCGCCTGCTTGCAATCCTCTTCGCTGCTCACACAGGCATCGAAGATTTTTCTCTGCAGCACCCGGAGATGGCTGCGCAGATTGTGCGAGCGTCCTACGAGGCCATTGAACCTGCCGCCATTGAACTAGCGCGGTGGGTCGTGCCGCTGCTCACCGTAGGTTGGGCCATTGCCTCCGGTCTGGGGCGGGCGTTCGTGCTGCGCGCGCTGGCGCCGGGACACCCGTGGCGGCCGGTTCCGCTTGTCGTGCTGCAACTGCTGCGCGTTTCCGCGCTGATTCTGAGCTGGGGGCTGTGGTTGGCCGTGGTGCGCTGGGCTGCCGCCGGGAATGTCACCCATCTGCGGCCTGGCGCGGAGTCGAACATGGTGGTGTTTGCCGCGTGGCTTATCTGCGTGTCGCTCGGCAGCTTCATCCTGTGGGCTCTGTGGAGCTGGCTGCTGTCCATAGCGGGAGTGCTGATCGTGGCGGAAGGATGCAGCCTGCCGGCAGCACTGGTAGCCAGCGTGCGGCTGGGACCGCTCACGACGCAACTTATCGAGATCAACCTGGTGCTCGGCATTGCGAAGCTGGCGATCATCGTGCTCGCCATGGTCTTCTCTGCGATCCCGCTGCCCTTCGAGGCACAGATGAGCGGGACCGCTCTCGATATCTGGTGGGTTGCGGTCGGGGTCTGGTATCTGGCCGCATCGGACTTTTTCCAGGTTGCTCGACTGGCGGCGTTCGTCGAGTTCTGGCGGGGCAGGCAAAGACTTCGGAATAATTCGGGGTAACATGTAACGTGGACACCCAGTCGATCGTCATTCTGGACTTTGGCTCGCAATACACACAACTGATTGCGCGCCGCATCCGCGAACAGAACGTCTTTTCCGCTGTGCTGCCGTGCACCGCTTCCATTGATGAAATTCAGGCGTACAAGCCGATGGGCATCGTGCTGTCTGGCGGCCCATGCTCGGTTTACGACGCCGACGCGCCGCCCGCCGACGCGAAGGTGCTTGAATTGGGCGTGCCGGTGCTCGGCATCTGCTACGGCCTGCAATTCATCACGCATCATCTGGGCGGCAAGGTCCGCTCGGCGGAGAAGCGCGAATACGGACATGCGGAGGTCAGTATTGTCGATCGCAAGAACCCCTTGTTCGAGAGCCTCCCCGCGGACCTGACGGTGTGGATGTCTCATGGAGACGAGGCGCTCGAACTGCCCGCAGGTTTTCATCTGACGGCCAAGACAGCGAATGCTGTGGCGGGGATCGCGAATCCGGAGCGACGCATCTGGGCGGTGCAGTTTCATCCGGAGGTGCACCATACCCGGCAGGGAACGGCGCTGCTGCGAAACTTCCTCTTCAAAATCTGCAACGCAAAGGCGGACTGGACCCCGGCACACTTCGTGCAAAGTACAGTGGCCGCGATCAAGGAGAAGGTGGGCGATGCCCACGCCATCTGCGCGCTCTCTGGCGGCGTCGATTCGTCAGTCGCAGCGGTGCTGGTCAATCGCGCGATCGGCGACCAGCTGACCTGCGTTTTTGTGAACAATGGCGTGCTGCGGCGCAACGAGTTCTTCAAGGTGCAGCAGAACATGCGCGACAAGCTTGGCCTGAATCTCGTCGCAGTCGATGCGAGCACGCGCTTTCTTGCGAAGCTTGCCGGCGTGACTGATCCGGAGACGAAGCGCAAGGCGATCGGCAATGAGTTCATCGCGGTGTTCGATGACGAGGCGCATCGCATCTCTGCAACGACCGGCGGCGTGGACTTTCTGGTGCAGGGGACGCTCTATCCGGATGTGATCGAAAGCTCTTCGGTGAAGGGGCCATCGCAGACAATCAAGAGCCACCATAACGTCGGCGGATTGCCGGAGACGATGAAGCTGAAGCTCATCGAGCCGCTGCGTGATCTTTTCAAGGATGAAGTCCGGCGCATCGGGCGCGACCTTGCCATGCCGGAGGAGATTCTGGAGCGCCAGCCGTTCCCTGGGCCGGGACTGGCAGTCCGGATTCTTGGGGAGGTCACGGCGGAGCGCGTGGCACTGCTGCAGGAGGCCGATGAGATCGTGGTCAACGAGATCAAGGCCGCAGGGCTCTATCGTCAGATCTGGCAGTCGTTCGCAGTACTGTTGCCGGTAAAGAGCGTGGGAGTCATGGGCGATCAGCGCAC
>DASZGZ010000285.1:0-8434 GCA_035938355.1 Acidobacteriaceae bacterium | reverse complement strand
GTTGGTGCGGACAAAGTTCCATGGGAAGACCGGGGCGCATCCGGCTTTGGGATCGCGTACCAGGCGCTGTGGATCGATCGAAGCGATGCCACCGTCGGTCAGGCTTGCACCCGGAGCGCCGCCGTTCAGCTTGGTCTGGTCTAGGTCGATGCCCTCTTCATATTCGGTCCTGGTGCCGGTGGGTGCCGCTCCTGGTTTGCAGGGCCCCGCAGCGACGCCATTGCCCGTAGTCTTGGCTGGCGCATCGAGTGAGCGGTCGTACGCAACGTCGTAGTAGATGCCCATCGTGCGCGGGGTCGCGCCGGTCACGATGGTCATGAGGCCAGGGAACGAGTCGGAAGGACGTGAGGTGCTGGCCGCGACATAGTTCACGCCATTGGCGCCGAGCGCTGCTAGGTTCGGGCAATAGGGTGTGCCGTTGTTGACACCGCTGATGCCGGTTGCGCAGTTGCGGTAGTCCAGGGCGTGCATGCCGTCGATGCTGATGAGAAGCACGCGGCGGATGTGGTTGTTATGCCCCCAGTCGTCGTCCTCTGCGTGGCTGGGAAAGCCGGTGGCGGTGATCGCCGCGGTGGCGGCAAGTACCAGAGCAAGTTGTTTCATAGATGACCTCCATGGGAGGTAATAGCAAAGACAAGTTCCTGCCAAGGTTCGTGTGCCATAAATTTCCCGTGAATTGAGAACCTTAAGCGAACCTTAAAGTCTCTGCCATTAGTAACTTAGCGGCCGGGGATCCGGCGCGGCGGCAGACGCTGGCCTCTCTAGCCTGCGGGGTGGCACAATAGACGGTTTTGTAGCTTCAGCAGGAACGGGAGAGATATGGGCGCTGCGTTCGCGAGCACGGTGTCAAAGAATCTGTTGGAAGGACCGCACGTTCACCGCAATCTGTCGACGCCCCAACTGGTGGAGGCCGCGATTGCACGCGGCGAAGCGAGTCTCGCAGCGAACGGCGCTCTGGTAGCGCTGACGGGCGCCCGTACCGGCCGCTCTCCGCGCGACAAGTTCCTGGTAAAGGACGCGCTGACCGAAGGCCGCGCGGACTGGGGCAAGGTGAACCAGCCCTTCCCGCCCGCCCGCTTCGCCACATTGCTCGAACGGGTAGAGCGCCACATGCAGGAGCGCGATCGTTACGTGCTGGATCTCTATGCGGGCGCCGACCCTTACTATCGGCTGCCCATCACTGTTGTGGCGGAGTACGCGTGGCACGCCCTTTTTGTAAAGCAGCTCTTCGTGCGGCCAGAGCTGGCCGAAGTCGCCGAGCATGTCGCCGAATTCACTGTGATTGCGGCGCCCGAGTTCGAAGCAGTGCCCGAACGCGATGGCACGACCTCTTCCACGTTCATCATCACTGACTTCACACGACGAATCGTCCTGATTGGCGGCACAAAGTATGCGGGCGAGATGAAGAAGTCCATCTTCGGCGTGATGAATTACCTGCTGCCGGAGCGGGATGTTTTCCCGATGCACTGCTCGGCCAACATTGGCGTGGACGGCAAGACCGCGTTGTTCTTCGGGCTCTCCGGCACTGGCAAGACCACGCTCTCCGCTGATCCGCATCGCCGGTTGATCGGCGATGACGAGCATGGCTGGGGCGAGCGCGGCGTCTTCAATTTTGAAGGCGGATGCTACGCGAAATGTGTCGACCTGAGCGAGCAGAAGGAGCCGCAGATCTATCACGCGATTCGCTTCGGCGCCGTGCTCGAAAATGTAGTCATCGATCCGCGTACCGGCGAGCCCGATTATGAGGACATCCGGTACACGGAGAACACGCGCGCGGCATATCCGGTGGAGTTCATCGAGAACGCGGTCGTTCCCGGAATTGGTGGACAGCCTGAGAACGTGCTCTTTCTTGCGGCGGACGCGTTCGGCGTGTTGCCACCCATTGCGAAGCTGACTCCGGACCAGGCGATGTATCACTTCCTTTCCGGATACACAGCGAAGCTCGCCGGGACCGAAGCCGGACTCGGCTCCGAGCCTGTGCCGGAGTTCTCCACCTGCTTCGCCTCGCCGTTCATTCCGCTGGCTCCGAAGGTCTACGCCGCCATGCTCGGCGAGCGCCTGCGTCAGTACCGCGCACAATGCTGGCTGGTGAACACCGGCTGGACGGGCGGAGTTTTTGGGGTAGGGAAGCGTATGAGCCTGCCGCATACGCGCGCGCTTGTGACGGCAGCGCTCGATGGCAGCCTGGCGGATGTTGAATTCACGTCAGAGCAGGCCTTCGGTTTGAGCATTCCTACGAGTTGCCCCGGGGTGCCGGCCGAGTTGCTGAATCCTCGCAACGCGTGGCCGGACAAGGCCGCATACGATCGTCAGGCAGCGGCGCTGGCGGCGCGCTTTGAGGCGAACTTCGCGCGCTTCGATGCGCCGGCTGCGGTGCGTGCCGCGGGTCCGCGGTCGCGGCGGTAGCATCCGTGTTCGTGCGCAAACTTCGCGTCGACTATGTGCGCGACAATGCTCCTCCTCAGCCTTGTCCGCTCGCATGGATCGACAACTTCGCGATGCGCAACTTCACCAACAGCGCGGTCTTCGATGACACCCTGCCCATCGGCGATGGGCGCATGGAAATCGGACTGTTGCTGCCGATCGATGTGCTTGAGCAGGCGATGGCGGATTGGTTTCGCAAGAAGGGATATCTCCGCGAAGGCGATCGTCTGGTGGTCCAGGAGATCGCGGCGCCAGCACAGCAGGAGTAGTCCTGTCTACTCAGAGCGCAGAACGACTGCGGGTTGTATCCGCGTGATGCGCAATGCCGGCAGCAGACTGGCAAGTGCTGCAAGGACCAGAAGCACGGCAAGCGTTGCGATCAGCGTGATCGGATCGTAACTGGAGACGCCGAAGAGTGCCGCATGCATCGCGCGCAGCACGATCATCGCGAGCGCGAGACCACTCACAAGCCCTATGGCTGCTGGCAAGATTCCCGAGCGCCCCGCGACGAGCATCGCATCGGAAAGCGGCGAGCCGAGCGCGATCCGGATCCCGAACTCACGTTGACGATCGGTGATGACACTCGAGACCAGAGCGAAGATGCCGAGCGCGGCCAGCAGAAGCGCCAGTACAGCAAGCGAAGAGAGCAGAGCAACTTCGACGCGCTGTTGCGCAAGCGCCGTTGCCAGAAACTCGTCCATGGTGTGGAAGCTGGCGAAGGGTAGGTTGGGATCGACCGAAGCCAGCGCCTGCTGCATGGCGCGCGGGGTCTGCGCATTGAGGTGAGAGGCACGGATGATCCAGCTTGGCTGGAACCAGACGTGGACCAGCGACAGAAAATCGACGCCCACTTGTGTTGCCGGGACATAGACGGAGCGCTCAGTGTTGATCGGGCCGATATCGTCGAGGCCGGGCTTTACCTGCACATCGCTCACCACACCGACAATGCGTATGGAATGCTTGTTTCCGCTGTCCAGCATGCGGCCTATCGGAGTGGGATCGTGCAGAATCTGCCGCGCGAAGCTCTCGTTCACAATCCCAACGGGCTGACTGGTTCCGGTGTCGCCGTCAGTGAATCCGCGTCCTTGGCGCAAGCGCATCCCAAGCGCGTCGAAATAATTGGGGGTTATGTAGATTTCGGAGGTCATGAAATGCTGGCCGGCCTGCTTGCCGTCGAGGATGCGAATGCCATTGTTCAAGCCGCGTTGATAGGGAAGGCTCAGGCCGACCGCGGCTTTGGTCACGCCGGGGACACGCTCCATGGCGGCAACGCTCTCGCGCATCAATGCGGTGAAGCGCGCGGGGTCGTGGTAATCGGCCTGATCGAGCGACGCCTGCGCAGTGAGCACGCCATTCGCATCAAATCCCGGTGGCAGGTTCTGCAGGTGAATGAGCGAGCGGATCAGCAGTCCAGAGCCCGCGAGAAGCACGACTGTAAGCGCCACTTCAGAGGCGATGAGCACCTGGCGGGCGCGGTTGCCGCGGGCTCCGGCGACAGTGCGCTGCCCCAGCACGGAAGCCGGGTCCATGCGGAAGATCACCAGTGCCGGCAGCATGCCGAAGAGCAGGCTGGTGCTGATTGAAACGACAAGGGTGAAGAGCAGCACACGGCCATCGAGTCCGACGCCGCCGAAGGGAACGATCTGCGGCGGCAGCAGGGTCACGAGGGCGCGCAGCAGACCGACTGCGGTGAGCAGTCCGACGATGCCGCCGATGACCGAGAGCACCGCACTCTCCGCCCACAATTGCTGTATGAGTGCGCCGCGGCCTGCGCCGAGTGCGAGGCGCGTGGCCAGTTCATAGAAGCGACGCCGCATGCGCACCAGCGTCAGGCTTGCGAGATTTGCGCAGGCGATCAGCACGATGAAGCCCGTTGCTAACAGCAGGGCGAGTGCCGGATCGTGCTCATCGGCGCTAAGATGCTCTTCCATCGGTATGAATTGCAGTGCGCGATGTTCACCGGGGCGAAGATCGTGCTCGTGCCAGTCCAGCATCTTCGGGTGCAGGCGTGCCAGCGCGGCGTTTGCCTCCTGCCATGTGGTGCCTGGCTTCAGCCGTGTGACGAACTCGTAGTTGGTACCTTCGCCCTCGCCGGTCCGCGAAGGACGGATAGGCGTGAAGATCTCTCCCCCACCGGGAAAGGAGAAACGCGGACCAAGCACGCCGACGACGGTATAGGGCAGCCCCTTGACGAGAATCTGCTTCCCGAGCACGCGGGGATCGCCGCCAAAGGCCGTTCGCCACAAGCCGTTGCTCAGGATCACGGCGTTCGGGCCACCGGCACGGTCCTCATCCTGCGTAAAGCTACGGCCCATGACGGGCAGCCCGCCCAGCACGGCGAAGAAGTTTGCGGAGACACGCGAGGAGGCCACGCTCTGGACGCCCGCAGGCGTGCGAATGTTAGTGCCGGCCGAGATGCCGTCGAAGCTGTAGACTGCCGACAACACCTGCGGTACCTGATCCCGAATCATCTCCCACGTCTCGCCATCGATGGATGTAGATGGGTCGGGGGCGTCCTGATTCGAGACAAGTTCAATACCCGCGAGCCAGTCCGGTTGCGGGTAGGGCAGCGGACGCAGCAGGAGAGCGTTGACCAGGCTGAAGACGGCGGTATTCGCGCCGATGCTGAGCGCCAGCGTGAGGATGACCGCGATCGCGAAACCAGGAGACTGAGCGAGCCGCCGCATTGTGCCACGGAGTGAGACGAGGGACATGGCGCACCTCGATAGATTGACTGTACTAATATAGTGATACGGAAGTGAGTGTCAAGCTCTACTGAAAAGAAGCCGGGCGCACACTCGCCACCGATGAGGAGGTGTACGACGACAGGCTGAATCGCGTTCCAACAATTCCCGCCATATGCTGTGATGCCCGCCCGGCCGCCGCGGAGAGTTCACTCGCGCGAGATAGGACCGGAATCGCAAACAACTCGTGCCTTCTTCCAGCCGTCTATTGAAGCTGCGGCGCAGGTCTGGCCGTAAGGAGCGTGTGCAATGTGGATAGGAATTGGGATTCTTTTGCTGTTGTTGTGGGCGGGAGGCTTCTTTGCGTTTCATGCAGCAGGATTTCTCATCCACATCCTGCTGATCTGCGCTGTGGTCTCTTTCGTGATCCACTTCATCACCGGGCGTCGCGCCGCGGTTTGATCGGGCAGCCGAGCGAAGGTCGGAACAACGGCCTCCGCTCGGACTATTCGAGAGCTTATTCGTCAGAGTTTATTCGTCGTAGTGCAGAAGGCTGAAGACGTCGAGATCTTCGAAGCGCTCGCGGCCCTTCAGGAAATCGAGCTCGATGGCGAAGCCAAGTCCGGCGATGCGCCCGCCGAGCTGACGCACCAGCTTCACCGTCGCTTCCATGGTGCCGCCGGTGGCGAGCAGATCATCAACCATGATGACATTCTGGCCGGGCTCGATGGCGTCCATGTGGATCTCCAGCGAGTCGGTGCCGTATTCCAGGTCGTAGCTCACCTTCGCGGTGGGCGCGGGTAGTTTGCGCGGCTTGCGGACGGGCACAAAACCCGCGTTCAAACGGTAGGCAAGCGCAGGCCCGAAGATGAAGCCGCGCGCCTCGATGCCCAACACGAGGTCGATGTCTTTCTCGAGATAGTGTGCGGCCAGCGCATCAATCAGCGTGGCAAAACCCAGCCGGTCCTTCAGCAGCGTGGTGATGTCGTAGAACAGGATTCCCGGCTTGGGAAAATCCGGCACAGTGCGTACCAGGCGCTTCAGCGGCTCGCAGTTGATGGGTTCCATGTTTGTCGCATTTTGTTTCGTAGACAGTGTCGACATCTCGATTACCAGGCTCCTTCAATCTCAAACGGTCCCAGCGAATCACCCTCGCTGGGATCAAGATCACGTTGCTCGATGGCATCCACGCGACTTCCGCGCGAGCCTCTGGCCAGCAACGCGCATAGCTGCTGGAGGATGGCTTCTTCGCCAGCCGCCACCACCTCCACGTGGCCGCTCTCCGTATTGCGCACCCAGCCGCGCAGGCCCAGCGTTGCCGCCTCACGATGCACGAACCAGCGAAAGCCAACGCCCTGCACGCGGCCCTTGACGAGGTAATAACGGACCATAGCTGCTGAAAGGCCAGTGTTGCAGAGCACGCAATCGAGCGCAAGCGCAGCAGATTGTGACGGAATGCAGAAGACAGGTCTCGTTGATCGCTCTAGCGGCGTACACTCCTCGGGTGATATCGCTCAATCTGCCCATGCGAAGGGTCGGCAGAAGCGAAGAAATTCACAAGGAGCTGAGACAACCATGCGAATGAGCGTGCATTTGAATTTCCAGGGAAATTGCGCTGAGGCCTTCGCCTTCTACACGAAGGTATTCAAGGCGGCCAATCCCTTCCAGATCACATACGGCGATGCTCCGACGGGTTTACCAGTGCCGCCGGATTGGAGCGGCAAAGTCATGCATGCCTCGATCCCAGTCGGCGATGGACTGCTGATGGGCTGTGACGCGCCGCCGGACAAAACAACGCCGCTCGGCGGTTTCCAGGTTTGCGTGGAGACCAAGGACGAAGCTGAAGTGCGGCGAATCTATGAGGCGCTCAGCCAGGGTGGCAGCGTGCAGATGCCGATGGCGCCGACCTTCTGGTCGCCGTTGTTTGGCATGTGCACGGACAAATTCGGCGTGGCGTGGATGGTGGGCATGCCGGGCGCCGGTCAGTAAATGTGAAGGGGAATGGCGAACTTATACGCAGGGCGGCTTTGCACCGCCCCATCGAAGCACGCTTGAATCAGGCGCGGGAGAGGTAAGCTCCCTCGGCCGTATCTACGCGGATCTTCTCGCCCTCGTTGATGAAAGGTGGCACCTGCACCACCAGCCCGGTCTCGAGCGTGGCCGGCTTCGTCACCGAGGAAGCCGTCGCCGACTTCAGACCCGGCTCAGTCTGGACTACCGTCATCTCCACGGTCTGCGGCAGCTCGATGCCCACCGCCACACCGTCGAAGAACGAGACCCGTATCTGCAGGTTGGGAATGAGGTACTCGACCGAATCACCCAGAGTGTCACGCTTCAGGTGCGTCTGCTCGTAGTTCTCGGTATTCATGAAGTAGTAGTCATCGCCATCGGAGTAGAGAAATTCCATGGCGATCTCGTCGACGATGACGCGATCGATAGGGTCCGGGGAGCGGAAGCGGTGTTCGAACATGGCGCCGGTGCGCAGGTTGCGCAGCTTGGCCTGGATGAAGGCGCGCAGGTTGCCGGGGGTTCGGTGCTCCACGCTGAAGACGGCGTGCAGCTCCTTGTTGTGCTTGATGATCATGCCCGGGCGCATCTGGGTGGCGGGAATCGCCATAACGAATGAAGCTCCTTAGTGAATGGTTGAGACGCTGCGAGGAGGGTGGCGGTTGAGGACGAGTCCGCGCACCTAAAGTTGAATTGTAGCGCAGCAGCGTCACTGCTATGGTGGCGGCACCATGCGTTCGGCTCCGCGTGCGGGCTACTCGAACGCCTCGATTCCGACTTCGAGGAGCGTCATAAATGATTGAGCGACGTGAGTTCCTTGCCCGCGCGGTGCGCACAGCCGTGGCCGGCGGGGCCGTGCTGGCTGCCGGACGTCGTGCATGGCCGCTGCTGGAGGTGCCACCGGGTACTGCGAGACGCGCTTCCGTCGTGGACTTCGGAGCGGACCCGACCGGACAAAAGGATGCCACTGCCGCCGTACAGAAGGCGATCGCGTCACTGACGAAGCGAAACTCCCGGCTGGTCTTTCCCGCGGGCAGGTACACCTTTGCCGCGTCCGATTCGATCCTGATGGACTTTCGTGGCTACGAGGGACTGGAGATCTTCGGCAACGGCGCGGAGCTCTCCTTTGCCGGTGCTACGCAGCCTCTTCGTCTGACGGGCTGCAGGGATCTTGAGGTGCATGACATCCTCGTCGACTGGACGCGACCGCCCTTTTCGCAGGGCGTGATTCGCGCTGTCAGTGATCACGGCGTGACGGTCGTGGTCGATCCATCGTTTCCCGTCGATGGCTCGGAGCGCGTGCACGCGCTGCTTGGCTT
>DASZGZ010000284.1:0-2156 GCA_035938355.1 Acidobacteriaceae bacterium | reverse complement strand
TCCAGACCCTTGCGGCTTTGGGCATTGGTGTAGAAGACAAATGAGGCGTCTGCGGTGACCTCTTTGAGCAGGACCATGCGTACGGAGGGCACGCCTTGCGGGGTTGCGGTGGCGAGGGCCATGGCGTCCGGATCATTCGGTTCGAGAGCCCGTGCCTCCGCGAACCAGGCGTGAAAACAAGGAAGCGGGTCGGTAGGATCGATGGCTTCCGGCGAGAATGGGTCCTGCCTCGACGACTCTCTCGAATTCGCGTTCTTGTCCACCGCACAAGTATTGTCGAGAGGAGGGGTGGGAGGCCAGTGCAATCCTGACTCGGCCACGGCTGCCTCGATTCTGCTGGAAAGGTAATGAACATGGATACGATTGACCTGCGTAGCGATACGGTGACAAAGCCGACGGAGGCGATGCGCCGCGCAATGGCCGAGGCCGAGGTGGGGGACGACGTCTACGCGGAAGACCCGACGGTGAACCGGCTGGAGAGGCGGGCTGCGGAGATATTTGAAAGGGAAGCGGCGCTGTTTGTGCCGACGGGCACGATGGGCAACCAGATTGCCGTGCGGCTGCACACACAGCATGGCGACGAGGTGATCTGCGAGCGGCGCGCGCACCTTGTCGACTGGGAGATGGCGATGGTCTCCGCCTTCAGCGGCTGCCAAGTGCGGCAGGTGGAGGGCGAGCGCGGCGTGCTGCGCTGGGAGCGCATCGAGACGGCGATTGCGCCTCGGATTTACTCCCACGCGCAGACGGGACTGATCGCGCTTGAGAACACGCACAACATGGCAGGCGGCACGGTGACGCCGCTTGCGGTGCTCGAAGAGGTGTGGGCCGGAGCGAAGGAGCGCGGACTGCCGGTGCACCTGGATGGAGCGAGGGTCTTCAACGCGGCGGTGGCGCTGGGCCTACCAGTGGCGAAACTGACGCGCGGCTTTGCGACGGTCATGTTCTGCCTGAGCAAGGGACTTTGCGCACCGGTGGGGTCGATGCTGGTGGGCTCGCGGGCGCTGATGGAGCGGGGCCGGTCGATCCGCAAGATGCTGGGCGGCGGCATGCGTCAGGCAGGTGTGTTGGCGGCGGCGGGTTTGATTGCACTGGAAGAGATGCCGGCGCGGCTGGCCGAAGATCATAGAAATGCGCGCTGGATGGCGGAGCAGATCGCAGAGATGGACGGCTGCGTGATCGATCTCGATACGGTGCAGACGAACATCGTGATCTTCCGGCCTACGGCAAGGACGGCCGAGGAGGTCATTGCGGGCATGAAGGCGCAGGGCGTGCTGTGCGGTACGGCGGCTGCGGACGAGGTACGATTCGTGACTCACCGTGAGGTGAACCGCAAGGCGTGCGAGCGGGCGGTGTCCGTGTTGCGCGAGGTATTCGAAAGGGTGGGAAGTGCGGCTTGATTTTCCGGGTTTTTCAGGCAGATTCGCATCCCGAAAGTGACCGAAAAGCCGCCGCCGGTCAGATATAATATGGTTACTATGCCCAAGTACTCAATCGTCGTCCCATTTCACAACGAGGAAGAGAATGTCACCGCGCTCTACGACCGTCTGAAAGCGGTAATGGAGACAGTGGGCGACAGCTTTGAGCTGGTTCTGGTGGACGACGGATCGAGCGACCGCAGCTACAAGCTGCTGGAAGAGATTGCCGCGGTGGACAGCCGGGTTCTTGTGGTGAAGCTGCGCCGCAACTTCGGGCAGACCTCTGCGCTGGCAGCGGGCTTCGATCACGCGCAGGGCGACTTCATCCTGGCCATGGATGGCGACCTGCAGCACGACCCGGAGGAGATACCGAACTTCCTGGCGAAGCTCGAAGAGGGCTACGACGTCGTGAGCGGCTGGCGCAAGGAGCGGATCGACAACTTCGTGATGCGGCGCATTCCTTCGCGCGCCGCGAACTGGCTGATGGCGAAGCTCAGCGGCGTGGACATCCACGACTTCGGAACGACCTTCAAGGCCTACCGTCGCGAAGTGATCCACAACATCCCGCTATACGGCGAGATGCATCGCTTCATTCCCGCGCTTGCATCGTGGTACGGCGCGAGCATCTGCGAGATTCCCATCAAGAACGTGAACCGCAAGCGCGGCAAGAGCCACTACGGCATCTCCCGCACCTTCCGTGTGTTCTTCGATCTGCTAACGATCCGGTTTCTGCTGAAGTAC
>DASZGZ010000283.1:0-6951 GCA_035938355.1 Acidobacteriaceae bacterium | reverse complement strand
CGAGGATGCCGCCCGCATCTCGCGCCCGTTCATACGCCGTCCAGAAGGTGCGCGCGTGCCCCAGGTGCAGCAGTCCCGTCGGCGAGGGCGCGAGCCGCCCGCGATATCCATCCGAAGCGCTACTCATGCGCTGAACTGGCGCAGATGATGATCGGCGTGCAGGTAGCCCCACCGCAGCCAATCCGCGTGCTCCATGTTGCCAAACATGGGGTGCGTTGCCGCCAGCGTCGAGCATCCGCAGAAGAGCGCGAAGGTTCCCAGCAACCGCGCCCGGTCCTCTTCAAAGGACAACGGCGGCGTACCGCCACCGCCCTGCCGCACCGATTCGCTTGTCATCATGTTGGGCCGCCACTGCATCGGAGTGCGCAGTGCAACGAACTTCACGAGCCACGCCGGAATTCCCAGCTTGGCAGTGGACAACGGCCGTTCGCCCATCACCCCCCGGTAACTGTCGTCGACGTGACACAACATGCCGCCAATGGACATCGATCCCCAACGTCGCGGCGAGTCTGGAGTGAGCGCAGCAATGCGCCGCCGGATCTCTTCGCAATCAGCCGAGTTGGCCAGCGTCTTCGCCATCAGAAATTCTCTACGCGCCAGCATAAATCGAGGAATGCCGAGAGATGGCAGGCATCTCAGAACAAATCCGGAATGCTCGTAAACGCGATGCGCGTTGCCGCCGCGGTGCCCGCGGGCAGCATGCTCGCGTAGAACAGCGTCGTCGTTCCGTGCTTCTTGTTGATGCTGTCCATGGTCGCGGCCAGGTTAGTGCGTCGCATCTCGCGGTCGAGACCGGCAAAGAGATCGAGTGTGTGCAGGTGATCGGGCACGAGATTGCTCAACGCGACTCCGACGTAAAACGGCTTGGAATAATTCCTGCCCGCCGGCATCTTGGCCCAGAGTTTTTTCAGCCCTTCCGTCAGCGTCTGATTATCCTGGCACTCCACCAGCGACGTGCTCTCCGACCAACCCAGCTGCGGGATACCGGAGTTGTGCTGCCGCGCCGACACATCCATAGGCACTGCGAACTTCGCACTCAGTCGCAGATTGGTTGTCCATAACTTCGCTATGCGCAGCCGCATCGCCGCCTTGTGCAGAAGCTTGCTGACCACGGCATACGCGCCATCACGCGTGCGCAGCTCAGGGGCCAGAACGTGGCTGTGACTGATCGACTTGGCATGCTCCAGCTCCGTGTCCTCGAAATCCTCGCCTCGCAGCCAGTGCCACAGCTTATCGCCGCCCATGCCGCCCCAAAGGTTATTCATCTGGTCGCGGTCCAGTGCCCATAGCTGCTTCATGGTCCGTATGCCAGCCTGGTGCAACCGCGCCTCCATGCGCGGTCCAATGCCGGGCAGGTCCCGTGGCGTTAGTGTCAGCAAGGCGGCTTCCAGGATGTCCGGTGTCAGCGCGACCAGACCGTCTGGTTTTTCCATGTCGCTCGCCACCTTCGAGAGATACCGGTTCTGCGCGAGCCCCACCGAGCAGCGAAGTGTGGTCCCCACCGTCTCGCGGATCTTCGCTTTTACCTGATGGGCCAGCTCGAGTGCGGCCAGCAGGGGCTGCTCCCGGCCTACCAGCCGGCAGGCCATCTCGTCGATCGACATCACCGATGCGACGGGCACTACCGTCTCCACCGCCTCCACGATGCGGTTGTGGTACTCGACGTACAGCTCGTGCCGCGCCTCCACCAGTTCGATGCCCGGACACATCCGCTTCGCCTCGCCCACCTGCGTCCCGGTCTTCACCCCGAATGCCTTCGCTTCATAGCTGGCTGCAATGCAGCACGTCGTGTCCGCAACCACCGGCACTACCGCCACGGGCCTGCCGCGCAGGCTGGGGACCAGCTCCTGCTCTACCGAGGCGAAGTAAGAGTTCAGGTCGAGAAAGAGCCAGCGGAGCCGGGGCTCAGCCTCGCTGACGACCGGATTGTGGGAGGAGATTGCCACTCACATCGATTCTGCTCGCAAAACCGGCAAACCAGCTGAAAGAGAGGCATTTTCCGCTCTTGGGAAAGCCTGCAAACTATGACAGGAGAAGTGCTTCCCAATTCGCCACCCCAGGGGTTACTCTCATCTGCGCGTATTGAGGGAGCGCATTTGACCCCTTCGGGGAGACGTTGTCAATAGCAAACAGAGTTATTCTGCTTATGACAGCAACCAAATGCTGGTTTTTGCGTTCTTAATCACCGACGCGGAGTGATTCGATGTTATCCACAGACTTTTCGATCGTCGCTCACTGGCTCTCCGGGCTTGAGTCGTATCTGCCGGCCATCCTCGTCACGATTGGTGCGGCGCTGCTGTTCGGTTGCGGGGTAAGCGCCCTCTGCTCACCCTGCCGCGAAAAGGACGACATCTTCCACCGGCACGTTTCTTAGGCCTTTTCCCGCGAGGGTGCCGCCGGCGCAGTCCAATGGTCGACCGGGCAGACTGTATTGCTGGCCGCCTTCCTAAATCATTCATTCTGTCCGATTTATGATCGGACCAGTTCCGGGCTGGTAGCGCCGCGAGCATGCATTGGCATGTCTGGAGCAGAAATGGCGGCTGGAAAAGGTTGGTTCGGAAGGCCTCGACTCAGGCGTTGTAGGTGCCGGAGTAGAGTTCGGTGAGTTTCTGGATGACATCGCCGTAGCCTGAAGCCTCAAGCTGGACTTCTGTGCCCGTATGCAGCTGGACGAAAGCAAGCTGGCGCTTGTGGTCCATGGCGATGGAGGCAATCTGATCCAAGGGAATGGCCCGGGACTGCTCTAATGCGTGGGCGAGCTCAATGGCCTTCATCTCGGTTCTCCCCAAAGTGAATCAGTGCAACAGATGAGATGCGGCGGTGATGAGGCCGGAGCACCTTGGTGCTAAGTCCCTCCCCCGAAAGACTCAGCACCAGTGCGCAGCGATCACATCACCGCATGTCCACAACATACCCTGATATCGGCATAGAAAACCGTTGATGCGGTAACACTTACCAAACTACTGAGTAACTGACGGTAACTTTTGGGAGAAAGTGCAATATATTGCCAAGAACGTATTGGGAGATGGGCTTCGACCCCTATAGCTCGATATTCACCAGATCTGAGGTGTGATCGGTGTGGTCGCCGTTGGGCGATGTGATGCGGTTCTGCGGGGCACGCCAGTGGTCGATATAGGAGATCTGATGGACGCAGGAGACGGTGCAGTTGGGCGCGCAGGTCTTCTCGGTGAGGAACTCTCGATCGAGATCTGCCTGGGTGTACTCTGCCAGCGGCGTACCGGGGAAGCCGCGCTGCTGCGAGCAGTAGTGGACCAGGCCGTCTTCGCAGACATAGATGTAGCGTGAGCCGGCGCGGCAGCGCCAGTCGTTGGGCTGGCCGTTGGCGATCGCTTCCTGAAAGTGGTTGAAACGCGAGTAGTTTTTCTTCTCGAGCTTCGTCATCTCGTAGTAGACGCGACGCTCCTCACCACCCAATGGCTTAAGCTGACCGCTGCCGTCGTGGATGATGCCGATGGTCGAGGTGAAGCCAAGCTCGAGCGCGCGGTGGCCGATAGTGAGGGCGTCTTGCGGGCTCTTAATGCCACCGCCGACGACGGAGTTGATGTTGACGTGGAAGTCGGCGTACTCGGCGAGAAACTGCAGCTTTTTATCGAGGACCTTGAGAGATTTCTTCGAGATCTCATCGGGCTGAACATTGTCGATCGAGATCTGCATGTGGTCGAGGCCGGCCTGGTTTAAACGCTCGATGCGCTCCGGCATCAGAAAGTAGCCGTTGGTGATCATGCCGGCGAGGCGTCCGTGGTGACGGATACGCGCGATGATCTGGTCCAAATCGGGATGGGTGAGCGGCTCGCCGCCCGAGATGGTGATGATGCTGGTGCCGAGCCGGGCGAGATGATCGATGCGGCGAAGCATCTCGTCCAGCGGGACGGGCTCGGAAACCTTATCGTACTCATTGCAATAGGCGCAGGAGAGGTTGCAGAAGCGCATGGGGACGATCTGCGCCATGACGACATGGTGGGTGGAGGCCAGTGCGTGTCCGACAATGCCCACCTCCCGCAGCTTGCGGGTGGCGGCTTTGACCCGGCTTTTGCGGCGGGTGGTGGAGACGGGGGGATTGACGGTGGCGGTGGGCATGCAGGCTTGTTCGATTATATCGGGCGGGAAGCAGGCAGAGAGGTGCCCAGAGGGAGACGGCGCCGTGCAGAAGGGGGCGCGGGAAAGAGTCAGTCTAAAGCCACGGCATGATTACAAGAGTGGACCGCGCCGAATGGGAGCCAGGCGGCGGCAAAGGTCGCCGCCGCCTGGCTCCCACCAACACTTCCAGGTCACGCATAGCCACCCTCAGGCTGTCATTCTGCATGAGAGCGCCCGCATTTCTTGGTTTGAAAACCGTCAGAGCGCGTAGCGGCAGAGCGATTCGCGCAGCTTTTGTAACGACTCTGGTATCACCAGCTCGGACTGCGTGATGCGCACGTCCACCGTGATCGCGAGCGTGAGGACCTTGCGGTTGCGCAGTACCAGGATCGCGACTGGATGGCCGGCGTTGGTGCGGAGGGTTTGAAGCCAGTCGGCCGTCGTCTCGAGTGGCATGCCGTTCGCGGTCACGATGATGTCGCCGGCGTCGAGACCGGCGTTGGCGGCTGGACTTTTATCCTCAACGCTGCGGACGAGCAGGCCGTTGCCGGCGCGGACGCCGAAGAACTTCGCGAGCTGTGGCGTAAGTGGCTCGACCTGTGCGCCCACGTAGGCCTGCGGGTCTGGTGTATCGCTATCGGGGGCGGCGCTGTCCCCGGCGTAACTGCGCTGTCCGGCGAAACCGTTCACCATGGGGGCCGGTTCCGGAATGGGAACGTGGAAGTGGTGCGCCCAGGCGTGCTGGACCAGTGCGCTTCGGTCAGCCAGCTGGAGGTGCACCCGCTCCACCTTGGCGTTGTGGATCACCTGCAGCTCAACGAACCTCCCGACCGGCATATCGCGGAGCAGGCGGGTCAGGGTGGCCGCATCGTTGATCAATTGCCCATTGATGGACTGGATAATGTCGCCGGTATGGACGCCTGCCTTGGCGGCCGGGGCATCGTGGTCGAGCGAGATGACCTCGGCGCCGGTTGCGTTCGAAAGCTTCTCCTTTTGGGCGCGGGCGGGGTCGACATCGCGGACAGTGACTCCTAGGTAGCCCTGCGAGGCGGAGACCAGGACCAACCGTGCATTGCTGTCGAGGATTGCCTGGGGCAGTTGAGCCGGGACGGGAGAGGGCACAACAGCGGCCTGCCATGCCCCAAATGCGGGCAGCGCCAGCATAGTCGAAAGCAGCACTGTCGAACCCCGAACTACCGTCCCCAGGGGTGTGGTCGACAGAAATACCGATGGAGGGCGGGAAAGCATGAGAAACCGAAGCTCCTTAAGTGGAGGCAAGAGTACAGTACAGCGGCCATTCATTCAGACGGACAAGACGATGGAAGGTCACGCTCTGCGGCAAAACCTTAACTCATCTTAGGTGGGACTGGCTACTGGACTTGCGGCATCTGCTGGAGCATGTTGCGGGAGACGTTGCGCAGCAGGGGGTTTCCATCATGGGTGGCGACGTTCTGAAGGACTTGCTGGACGCTCGAGTCAGCCGCGACCGGGGCGAGCATGTGGATGGCCTGGGCGCGGACCTGCGGGTCGCCGTCGTTGAGCACGGCTTCCAGCACGGCATCGCGGACATGCATGTCTTCGGCCAGGTAAGGAGCGAGCCCATTGAGAGCCTGCTCGCGGACATTGGTGTGGGGATCATAGCGAAGAGCAACCATGAGGGCATTGCGCACGCTGTCATCCGCTCCGCAGTCCACAGTGCCCACGCAGGAGTTTGTCAGCAGGCCGAGGGCGGCGTTCTGGACCGACGTGTTGAGCGGTGCGCGGGTGCCGAGCAGCAGCAGATACCGGATATTGGGATCGTCGACGGGCCCGACGGCTTCCAGGGGCATGAGGCTGCTGTACTCGACATGGACCAGGCCGGTGGGGTCCTGCCTGACTCCTGTAACGGCAGCGATGCGCTGGGGCGGAATCGACTCGACCGACGAGCTAGTGGGGGCGGGGGAGGGAGTGGTAACCCGGATGCCAACGAAACCGAGGCCCACGCCAGCGAAGAGCATGGTTGCGGCGGCAAGCGGCGCGGTACGCAGCAGACGGAAATCTGTCCAGAGCGAGCGCCGGAAGTGAGCGAGCCAGCTATCGCGGGGCGCCTGTTCGAGTGCCTCGTCGATCTTCAGCCGGGTTTGCGCGATCAGGTTGGGCGAAGGCTCGCGGACGGGCAGGATGGCCATGGCGCTCGAGAGGGCGCGGGTGACTTCGAGTTCGTCGCGACAATCGGCACAACCGGCGAGATGCTGCTCGAGCCGGTGGCACGCTTCGTCGCTGAGCTCGCCGTAGAGCAGCAGAGTGATCTGCTCGTGGGCTGCGTCACAGCTCAGGTTGCTGTCGTGACCGGGCCAGGTCATGGGGTTACCGCCACAGAAACACCTTCACCGGACCACCGCCAGACTCGCGCGCAGCTTCTTAGTGGCACGGAAGAGGGTGTTCTTGGCTGTCTCCTCTGTGGTGTTGAGCATCTCCCCGATGGTGCGCAGGCGGAGCCCCTGATAGTGTTTCAGCTCAAAAACCATGCGTTCGCGGGGGGTCAGCTTGTCCAAGGCAGTGGCGATCTTTGCGCCAAGCTCCTTACGCTCAAGCTCCCGGCCAGGATTGGCGGAGGCTCGCTCGTCGGAGACCATCCCCAGCAGGTCGAGTTCTTCACCGGAGGAATCCATAACGACTGCAGGGTCTTCGCGGCGGGTCTTGCGGCGGCGCATCAGGTCGAGGCACAGGTTAGTGACGATGCGGTAGATCCAGGTGTAGAAGGAGCACTCGAAGCGGAAGTTCGCGAGATAACGGTAGGCCTTGAGAAAGGCCTCCTGGGCGATGTCCTGGGCGTCGGTTTCTGAACCGAGCAGGTGCAGGGCAAGGCGAAGC
>DASZGZ010000282.1:0-11624 GCA_035938355.1 Acidobacteriaceae bacterium | reverse complement strand
CGCCATCATCCGTCGCGCTCATTCCGTCGGCGCCTACGTGGTCGCGGACCTCTACCAGTCCGCCGGCATCCTGCCCGTCGATGTCCGCGCGCTCCACGTCGACTTCGCCGTCGGCGGATCAGTCAAGTGGCTGCTGGGCGGTCCGGGTGCCGGCTACCTTTATGTGCGCCGCGATCTATGGCCGCTGCTCGAACCCGCTGCTGTCGGTTGGCAGGCGCATCGCGCACCCTTCGACTTCGAGAGCGGCCCCATCGACTACGCACCGGACGCCTTCCGCTTCCTCGGCGGCACTCCCAACATCCCCGGCCTCTACGCCGCGCGCGCCGGCTACCAGATCGTGAATGACATCGGCGTCGATGCGATTCGCGCCAAGTCCGTTCGCCAGACCACACGGCTCATCGAACTTGCTGACCAGGCCGGCATCACCGTTCGCAGCGAGCGCGATCCCGCGCACCGCGGCGGCGTCGTCATCCTCGATGTACCTGAGGGTGAGCGCGTCACGGCGGAGCTTCTGCGGCGCCAGATCATCATCGACCACCGTCCCGGTGCCGGCATCCGCATGTCGCCGCACTTCTACACTGCGGATCACGAGCTCGAGCACGCCATTCACGAGCTCAGTGCTATCATCCACTCCGCCCCCGTACATTGAGTGCTCCACGTGTGACCCTATGTCCACCCAAGTGACTTCTTCGGAAGCCGCCGGCAAGCTCCACCGATCGCTCACCTCCGGCCAGCTCGCCATGATCGCCATCGGCGGCGCCATCGGTACTGGCCTCTTCCTCGGCAGCGCCTTCGCCATCCGGCTCGCTGGGCCATCCGTGCTCGTCAGCTACGTCATCGCCGCTGTGATTGCGCTGTTGCTGATGGGCTGCCTCGCAGAGATGACCGTCGCGCACCCCATCTCCGGATCCTTCGGCGCCTTCGCCGGACACTATCTTGGTCCGCTCGCCGGCTTTCTCGTCCGCTATTCCTATTGGTCCGCTATCGTCCTCGCCGTTGGAACAGAGGTCACCGCCATCGCGGTTTACATGCGGCTATGGTTCCCGTCCGTACCCGGTCTGGTCTGGATACTCATCTCCTCCGCGGCGCTCGTCGGCATGAATGCGCTGCAGGTCAGTGTCTATGGCACGCTGGAGTACACCTTCTCTCTCATCAAGATCCTTGCCATCGTCGGCTTCCTGCTGCTCGCCAGCGCAATCCTTCTCTTCAGCCCGCATGCCGCCTCTATGGGTATCCACCTCTATGTTTCAGATGGCGGCTTCTTTCCCTTTGGCTTACGCGGTGTGTGGATGGCGGTCATCGTGGCCATCTTCGGCTACTTCGGTGTAGAGATGATCGCCGTCGCTGCCGGTGAAACGCGCGATCCGCGACGCGCCATCACGCGCGCCTTTCGGTCCACAGCCATCCGTCTCGTCCTCTTTTATCTGCTCACGCTCGCACTCATGCTAGCCATCGTGCCGTGGAACCAGGCCGGCACCACCACCAGTCCCTTCGTCCGCGTCATGCAGGTCTCCCACATCCCCTACGCCGCCGGCGTCCTCAACCTGGTTGTGGTCATCGCAGCGCTCTCCGCCATGAATAGCCAGATCTATGTCGCAAGCCGCATGCTCTTTTCACTTGCGCGTGCGGGCTATGCTCCAAAAGCGCTTGGTCGCCTCAGCCGGGACGGCGTACCCGTCGCCGCGCTGCTCGTCTCCTCAGCCGGTGTTGTTGTTGCCGCGGTGATGTACACGCTTTATTCCGCGGCTTCCTATAACCTCATGATTTCCATATCTACTTTTGGCGGGCTCTTTGCGTGGATCATGACCTTCATTACCCACCTCGCTTTCCGCCGCCGTCATGTCTTCGCCGAGGGTGATTTCAAAATGTTCGGGGCGCCCTGGACCACTCTGTTCGGCGCCGTGCTTCTGATCGGCGTCATGATCACGTCCGTCTTCACGCCCGGCTTCCGCTCCATGCTTCTCTGCGGGATCCCCTCCCTCGCGCTGTTCACAGTGCTCTACTGGCTTCTCGCACCGAAAGATCGCCCTGACGCCGACCTCTCTTCCGAGGCATAGCCCTTCAATGACGTGAGGCATCCCCTCGTATCCGCCGTGCATAACTTGATTTGATAAGGTGTCGACCATGATCGATCTATTGCAGGATCTGGTGAGGCACAAGGGATACGCGAATGCCGCTTTGCTGAGGACAATTTGCCAGCACGAAACCGCCGCGCAAGATCTGGAGCTGCGAAAGCTCCTGCATCACATCCTTCTGGCGAATCGGTTCTGGTTTTCATTGATCCTCGACCATCCATTCTCGCGAGATGAGGAATCGCCGATCCCGGAGTCACTCGAAGAGATCACGACGCGGTACCGTGAAACGCACGGTGAGGAATTGGAGTGGGTATCTCAAATTCGGGAATCTGATCTGGCGCGAATGTTGGAGACCTCCTCACTCCCCGGTCACCAGTTTTCGGTTGCTCAAGTCACAATGCGGGTGTGCATGCACAGCCATGGTCACCGCGCACAATGTGCAACCAGGCTTCGCCTGCTGGGCGGAGCCCCTCCAGTATTGGATTTTGTTCACTGGTTGAAGATGCGCCCTGCGCCCGACTGGCCGTAGCTCTGCGGTATCGCCGCTCGTCCATCCATCCTGAAGGCGACCAAAGGGAGCCGCCCAAACAAAATCACGCAGCCACCGAGGCCGCCCGTGGGGTAAGCACCTGATATTCTGCGTGCCGACCGTCATTCTTCCCGGAGGCCCCATCTCTATGCACACACCTCGCGCGGCCGCGCTCCTTGCGCTGGCCGGCGCTGTCCTCGCCCTCCCCATTGCACCACTCTCCGCAGCCCCCAAACCTGACAAGAAAGCCCGCGCCGCCGCGACCACCCCCGATGCCGCACCGTGGGAGGTTCCGCAGCCCGCCGTCGAAAAGCTCGACCTCAACGCCTATGCCCGTATCCGCGAAGAGGGCATCGCGCACTCGCATGTCATGGAGCTCGCCTCCGCGCTCGATGACGATATTGGCGGCCGCCTCACCGGCTCACCCAACATGCAGAAAGCCAACGACTGGACCCGCGATCAGCTCACCCGCATGGGCCTCGTCAACGCGCACCTCGAAGACTGGGGCGAATTCGGCATGGGCTGGCAGCAGATCAACACCTGGGTCCGCATGACCGCTCCTGATACCGCGCCCTTCATCGCGCAGGCCACGCCGTGGTCGCCCTCCACCAGCGGCGCTGTCAGCGGCGCGGCCGTCAACGTCGTCATCGACGACGAAAAGGACTTCGACAAATACAAGGGCAAGCTCTCCGGCAAGATCGTTCTGCTCGGCGAGATGCGCGACGTCCCGCCCGTCGACAAGCCGCTCTTCGAGCGCTACACCGACAAGGATCTCGAAGAGCTCACGACCTATCCCTCCGGCGATCAGAATCGCGACTACGCCAAACGCGTCGCGCAATATCTGAAGCGCTACACCTTGCGCGACAAGATCGCCGCCTTTCTCGCGGACGAAAAAGTCGCTGGCGTCGTTCTGCCCAGCCGCGACGGCAAAAACTCCGGCGGCTCGGGCGGCACATTCTTTGACGACAACGGCGCCGCGCTTGGCTCGCAACCTTATAAAGCGGAGAAGGCGGTCAAGGTCCCCGTCGTCGTCACCGCCATCGAAAACTACGGCCGCGTCTATCGCCTGCTCAAGGCAAACGTGCCCGTCACGCTCGAGATGAATGTCGAAAGCAAAGTCGCCGGCGACCACGAGCACGGCTTCGACACCGTCGCCGAGATCCCCGGCACCGATCCCGATCTCAAGGACCAGATCGTCATGGTCGGCGGCCATCTCGACTCATGGGCCTCCGGCACCGGCGCCACGGACAACGGCGCCGGCTCCGTCGTCGCCATGGAAGCCGTCCGCATCCTCAAGGCGCTCGACATCCATCCCCGCCGCACCATCCGCATCGCGCTGTGGAGCGGCGAAGAAGAGGGCCTCTTCGGCTCCAAGGGCTACGTCTCGCAGCACTTCGGCTCTTACCCGCTCGCCACCGACGCGGAATCGATGAAGATGCCCGAGTTCATCCGCAAGGCCGCCGGCCCCGTCGAAACCAAGCCGGAGTGGAAGACGCTCGATGTCTACTTCAACGTCGACAACGGCACCGGAAAAATCCGCGGCGTCTATCTGCAGGGCAACGCTGCGGTCGAGCCGATCTTTCGCCAGTGGATCAAGCCGCTCAAGGACCTCGGCGTCACCACCATCACCATGCGCAATACCGGCGGCACCGATCATCTCTCCTTCGACGCCGTCGGCCTGCCCGGCTTCCAGTTCATCCAAGACCCGATGGACTACGAGAGCCGCACCCACCACTCCAACATGGACACCTACGAGCGTCTGCAGCCCGCGGACCTAGCGCAGATCGCCACCGTCGAGGCCATCTTCCTCTACAACGCCGCCATGCGCGACGAAATGATTCCCCGCAAACCTATCCCCCACCCCGAGCGGCGCGACCAGCAATCCGCTCCGCTCAAGGATGTCTTCCCCGGCGCGGTGCCCGAGCCCAAGTAGTCCTCGGGATCGCAGCCTAGCGAAAGGCCCGCCATCTATGCGGGCCTTTCGTATCCGCTTACCCGGCACTACTCGGCCTTCGAAGCCGTCTAAGCTTCCAGGCAGCAACGCTGTTTAAGTTGAGCTTAAGCACGCGCCGCTATGCTGTCTCTATTGCCATCGCATCGCGAATCGCAGTCAGGAGTTGAATCATGCCGTGCCGTGTAGTCCATGTGTCGAGGTGTCTTATTACTTTGATCGGCAAGATTCCTTCAGATCCAGGCGTCAGATCCAACACAAGCTTCGCAGCATGATCAGAATCGCCGGGTCATGCTGCATCATCCTCTCTGCTGCGCTTCTCATGCTCCAGGCTCACGCGCAGATCTCGAATCCTCCTTCCGGTGCGCCTCCCGAGAACATGGTCGCGCAACACACCGTCACGCTGACTCTGCCGTCCGGAACTCCCCTCCAGGTCGCGCTCGACCGCGAGGTCCGCATAAAACGTGTCGGTCAGCCGCTTCAGGGACATCTCATGCAGCCGGTCTACGCCTTCGATCATCTCGTTCTCCCGCTCGGCACGCGGGTGGAAGGTCACATCTCGGAGATCGGCAAACCCACCGGAAAGCAGCTAACTCTGTCGATCCTGAACGCCAATTTCACGCCGCCGCGGCCCATCCAGGTATCGTTTGACCAGCTCGTCCTTGCGAACGGTACGCACCTCCCGCTCCACGCCGCAGTAGTACCCGGCTCCGGCCAGGTCATCCGGCTTGTAGATACCGGATCCGCAAAGGGCGCCGGCAAAAAAAATCCTCTTTCCGCAAAGATGAACGAGGCGAAGCAGGAGTGGCAGCAGGCGATGCAGCAGATCAAGCAGCCGGGAAAGATGCATCGCGCATTGCGCATCGGCATCGCACAACTGCCCGTCCAGCCGCAATACATCGATGCTGGAACGCTCTACTACGCCGACCTGCAGGAGCCGCTGAACTTCGGCAGTGAAGCCGTCAAACAGCAGGAGATCCAATCGATCGGCTCGCCACCACCGGCGGGAAGCCTGGTGCGCGCTACGCTCATCACGCCGCTCGACTCCGCCACCACGAAGCATGAGGCGCCCGTGCAGGCTGTCGTATCCAAGCCGCTCTTTGACGGCGATCGTTTGATTCTCCCCCAGGGAACGCTGCTGCACGGCTCGGTTCTCCAGGTGCGGCCCGCACGCCGTCTCAAGCACAATGGCGAGCTTCGCATCGCGTTCCATCAGTTGGAGCTGCCGAACGGATCGACCTTCCGCGTGGACACCACCATCGAAGGCGTCCAGGCCGGAACCTCCGAAACCCTCGATTCGGAGGGCGCGGCAAAAGCCACAAACCCGAAGTCGCGCTACATCAACACGGGCATCGCCGTCAGCCTCGCCATGGTCGGCAGCGGCGGCAAAAACGATGTCGGCAACGCAGGCCCGGCCGCCGGAGGAGCGACCGCCTTCAAGCTTGTTGGCATCGTTGTGGGATTAGCCGTCCGCTCCCACACCCTGGCCATCCTGATGAGCGCCTACGGCGGCAGCCGATCCATCTACGTAAATTTCTTCGGCCCCGGCAAGAACATCGCTTTCCCACGAGACACCACCATGGAGATCGGCTTTGGCAGCCGATCTCAGACCCCTATGTCTCCCGTCCCGGCGTCTGCCCATCCCTAGAGCTCCGAGAAGCTAGAGCTCCAAGAAGCTTCGGACAGCGTCGGACGGGTGTCCTCGCCCAGTCATCCTCACTCCGCCCGCAAAGCAACCATCGGATCCGCCTCTGTAGCCTTTCGCGCAGGTATGTAACAGGCTACGATCGCAATCGCAATCACGGCGAATCCAATCGCGGTAAACGTCAGCGGGTCTGCCGGGCTGACTTCATAGATCAGGCTCTTCAGTCCGCGCGCCAGTACCAGCGCCAGCGCGACTCCTATCACCGTACCCGTCAGAATCAGCTTCCCCGCCTGCACAAGAACCAGCCACAGGACATCAAACCGCCGCGCGCCCAGCGCCATGCGCAAACCAAACTCAGACGTCCGCTGGCTCACGGAGTAGGCGATCACTCCATAGGTGCCGATCGCCGCAAGCACAATCGCCAGTCCGCCAAACAAGCCCACCAGAACGAATTGAAAGCGCGGCGTCGCCACCGACGCGGTGACAATCTGGTCCATCATTCGCACATCCGCCACGGCCAGCAACGGATCGAGCCGGCCGACTTGGTTCCGGATCGCATTCACCATGAACTCCGGATTGGCATCGGCGCGTACCGCCAGAAGCAGCTCCGGGACGAGGAGTCTCGAAAAGTGAAAGGAAATCTCAGAAGCCGCCCACCAGAACGCCGGTTCCGCGCCGTGGCTGTTCGGCTGGTCCTTCACGTCGCCGACAACGCCAACGATTCGGATCCAGTCCGTCTCCTTCGGCGTGTCTGAAAAGGCGATGCGTTTGCCCACCGCGTCTTCACCCGGCCAGTAACGCTCCGCCATCGCGTGATTGATAATCAGCACCCATGGTGCCTCTCCCTTGTCTGCATCCGTAAAAAAACGACCGCGCTGCAGTGGAATACCCATCGCGCGGAAATAGTCCGAAGTAGCGATGTGATAGCGCGCATGGAATTCCTGGTGCGGCGGAGGCTGTTTGCCTTCGATCGTGAAACCTCCAATATTGTCGTCATAGCCCGTCCAGGGAATGTCGCTTCCCAGCCCCACACTTTCGACGCCGGGCAATGAGCGTATGCCACGCGGCAGTTCTTGATAGAAGCGGACAAGGCTCTCCGGCGTGCTATAGCGCTCGGGCGCCAGTGAAAGCATCGCGGTCAGCACATGCTCGGTTTGGAAGCCAGGATCCAGATGCATGAGGTTCAGCAGGCTGCGCAGCATAAGGCCGGCACCGATGAGCAGCACACAAGCCAGGCTCACCTCTGACACCACCAGTGCATTGCGCAGCCTGCTCTGCCGTCCGTTGCCCGTGGTTGCGCGGCCGCCCTTGTGCAACCCCTCTTTCGGATCGGTACGCGAAGCTTGCAGCGCTGGCGCCAGCCCGAAAAGAATGCCCGTGCCTACGCTGATCAAGAGGGTAAACAGAAACACCGGCGCACTCACATGGATATCGTGAGCGCGCGGAAAGTTCGCCGGCAACAGCAACACTAGCGCCTTCACCCCAACCAGCGCCATCGCCAATCCCAGCGCACCTCCCATAAAGGCGATCAGCAGACTTTCCGTAAGCAACTGTCGCACGACGCGCGAACGTGGCGCGCCCAACGCCACGCGCACAGCAATCTCCCGCTGCCGCACTGCCGCTCGCGTCAGCATCAGGTTGGCCGCATTCGCGCATGCAATCAGCAGCACCATGCCTACCGCTCCCAGCAGCACCAGCAGCAGCGGCCGGCTCCCACCCACGATCTCGCTATCCAGCGGAACGGCCAGTACCTGCCAGCCGATATCTCCACCATGCTCGCGGCCAAGCTGCGTCATCATAGCGTTCAGCTCCGCGTGCGCCTGCGCGACGGTCACGCCATCCTTCAGTCGCCCGATGCCTTCCAGGTAATGCGAGCCCCGGTCCGCCGGATCTCCCAGAAAAGCAAAAGGCCACCACACATCCACATCCTCGCCATAGGCCAGCGGCTCATGCCTGTTGCCTGGATGCGTCGTGCCCGCCGGCATCACGCCCACCACGGTAAACGGCTGCGCATTCAGCGTGATCTTGCGCCCGAGGATGTCCGGCGCAGCGGCAAAGCGTGAGCGCCACACGCGGTCGCTCAGGATCACCTGGAAATTATTGCCCTGAGTCTCCGCCCTTTCGTCGAACTCGCGTCCCAGTTGCGGCCTTAGTCCCAGTACCCGGAAATATCCCGACGTAATCGCGAAACCATGCAGCCGCACCGGCTCCCCTGCGCCTGAGAGCTGCATATCACCGCGCATGTACGCCGCCATTCCGTCGAAGGATTTGTTCCGCGCCCGAAAGTCGCGAAAGTCGAAGGGATTGACCGGGAACTTAGGGTACTCCGCACTGGAAAGAAAAATGCGCACCAGCTTATCGGGCTGCCGATACGGCAGCGGCTTGATCAACACGCCGTTGATCACGCTGAAGATCGCGCTGTTCGCCCCGATGCTCAGCGCCAGCGTGAGCACGATGACAACCGCAAATGTCGGATTCGCACGCAACTGCCGCACGGCATAGCGCATATCCTGCCGCGCGTCTTCGACAAAGCTCGTCCCGCGCGCCTCGCGGCAATCTTCCTTCACCTGCTCATGCCCGCCAAAAAGAAGCCGCGCCCGCCGCCGCGCCTCTTCTTCGCCCATGCCGGAAAGCCTGTACTTCTCCGCCTGCTTTTCGAAATGAAAGCGAAGCTCCTCGTTCAGCTCCGTCTCTTCCGCACTCCGCCGAAACAGCGCCCGCAGGCGAAAACCCAGCGCCCGCAGGGGAGAATCCAAATCATTCCACATGGAAGGACCTCACACACTCTCCAGAACCTGCGCAACCGCTGCTGCGAGCTTCCGCCAGCTCTCGGTCTCCGCCTCAAGCTGCTTTCGCCCCACGCGGGTCAGTTCGTAATACTTCGCGCGCCGATTGTTCTCTGACGTGCCCCATTTGGCCTTGATCCATCCGCGCCGCTCCAGCCGGTGCAGCGCCGGATACAAAGATCCCTGCTGAATGCGCAGCACATCGCTCGACACCTGCTGCACGCGCTCGGAGATCGCCCATCCGTGCTGCGGTTCCAGCGACAGCGTCCTCAGAATCAGCAGGTCCAGCGTGCCCTGCGGAAGATCAATACGTTCAGCGGTCAATGGTGGTTCCCTTTCACTTCTACAGGAATGGATACATGAACTCTTGTAGAAGTGCAAGGGGTATCGATGGGGAGCTTATGAAGAGCTCATCGTACGCGGCAATCCTGGCTATGGCAGCCGCGATCGACACAGGTTGAGGCGCTGAACTATGTAGCAGACACGCTGCTCTTCGATGGAGCGGTCTTGTTATGAGCGCTCGCCCCCGCCGCGAAACCGGTGACATGAGCGGCATCTGCAGAGAGAGACCGCTGACCGTCTCAGCCTCGCACAGCTTCGGACCAACGCTCGACCTCTCGATACAATGCACCCACCGAGAAAAGTACATGGAACTCAGCGGCACACAGCCCATCCTCTGCGCACCCATCATCCGTCAGATCGATCAACATCTCATCGATCTGCTGGCCTCGCTCGATCCCGCCGAGTGGGAGGTGCCGACCATCGCACCTGAGTGGAGCGTTCGCGATGTCGCTGCGCACTTGCTCGACACGGCTCTGCGCAAACTGTCCAAGGGACGCGACCAGTGTCAGGTCGAACGTGTCGACGTCCGCTCGCATCAGGACGTCATCGCGCTCGTCAACCGGCTCAACCGTGAGGGCGTCACTGTCTACCGGCGGCTCAGTCCTCCTGTCTTGATCGCGCTCATGCAATTGGCCTGTGCGCAAGCGTCCTACTACTACGAATCGCTCGACCCCTTCGCTACGGCTGCCATCGGCGTCTCTTGGGCTGGAGAGATGACCTCGCTCGTTTGGTTCGATGTCGCGCGCGAGCTCACCGAGCGCTGGCACCATCAACAACAGATCCGCCTCGCCACTAACCGCCCCGGCATCATGCTGCCGCCGCTTTACCATCCGGTTCTGGACACATTCTTGCGCGGCCTTCCCCATGCCTATCGCGATGTCGCCGCGCCCGGCGGCACCGCCTTGCTCGTCGAGGTCTCCGGCGACTGCGGCGGACACTGGTGCCTCAGTCGGTCAAACGGTGGCTGGCTGTTCGCCAGCGAGCTCCCACCCATCATCACCGCCCACGTCACCATCCCACAAGCCATCGCCTGGCGCGTCTTTACCAAAGGCATCGACCGCGCCTCGGCTCGCGCGCAACTCACCATCCGGGGCGACGCACCCCTTGCCGAACACATTCTCGAGCTCATCGCCATCGTTGGCTGACTGGTCCGCGTCGCCGTCCCACCCCACCTCGACGCATCCCCGCGCCTCCCCTATCCTTAATAACGACCATGTCCGACCCCAACCAGATCCAGATCCACCTCCCCGACGGCTCCATCAAGCAGCTCCCCGCGGGGTCCACCGCGCACGATGTCGCGATGTCCATCTCGCCGCGCCTGGCCGCCGCCGCCGTCGTCGCCCGCGTCAAGCCGGTGAACACCGCGTCGCAGCCCACGCGCAAAGAGCCGTTGCCCGGCGACGAAAAATCGGAGCCCGGCGAACAGGCGATGTACGCTGCGCCCGACGCCTCTGCCGAGCGCCTCGTCGATCTCCGCGCCCCGCTCACTGAAGACGTCCACCTCCAGCTCCTCACCGAGAAGGACGCCGACGCGCTCCAGGTCGTGCGCCACTCTGCCGCGCACGTCATGGCCACCGCTGTCCTCGAGCTCTTCCCTGAAACCCGCCTCGGCCACGGCCCCGCCACCGAATCCGGCTACTTCTACGACTTCTATCGCCCAACGCCCTTCACCACCGACGATCTCTCCGCCATCGAGCTCAAGATGGCCGAAGTCGTCGGCCGCGATGAGCCCTTCGTCCGCGAGTACGAGCCGCGCGCGCAGGGCCTCGCCGACTACCGCGCCCAGGGCGACTTCATGAAGGTCCACTTCATCGAGCGCTTCACCAAGCCCGGCGACCAGATTTCGCTCTATCGCAACGGCACCTTCGTCGACTTCTGCCGCGGCCCCCACGTGCCCTCCACCGGTCGCGTCAAAGCCTTCAAGATCATGAGCCTCTCCGGCGCCTATTGGCTCGGCGACGAGAAAAACCCACAGCTCCAGCGCATCTACGGCACCGCCTTCTTCTCCAGAAAAGATCTGGACGAATATCTCGCGCTGCTCGAAGAGGCGAAGCGTCGCGATCACCGCCGGCTCGGCAAGGAGCTCGAGCTCTTCACCAACAATGAGGATGTCGGCGCCGGCCTGCCGCTGTGGCTTCCCAAAGGCGCCACCATTCGCCGCCTGCTCGAGGAGTACATCCTCCAGCTCGAGCGCGAAGACGGCTACGATCACGTCTACTCGCCCGCACTCGCCAAGGTCGATCTCTATGTCCGTTCCGGCCACTGGGCGCACTACCACGAAGACATGTTTCCGCCC
>DASZGZ010000281.1:0-5640 GCA_035938355.1 Acidobacteriaceae bacterium | reverse complement strand
ACGCCGCCAGCACTGCGCTTGTATCTGGATCAGCGACTGCGTGCCGCGGACATGATCCATCTGAACGGTGGGGCGTGATGTAGCAGGCTCCCCGGTATCCGATCGCGTTTCCACTACCGGACCACGAAGTTGATCAGCTTGCCCGGCACCACGATCACCTTCAAGACGGTCTTTCCGGCCAACGAAGCCTGCACCTTCTCATCCGCACGCGCGGCTGCTTCCAGCGCTTCTCTCGAAGCGTCCACCGCGACCTTGATCAGCGACCGCAGCTTGCCGTTGATCTGTACCGGCACCTCGATCTCGTCTTCGCGCGCCAGCGCCTCATCGAATTTCGGCCACGCATGCCGCAGAATTCCGTCCCTGCGGCCGATCTGCTCCCACAACTCCGCAGCCAGATGCGGTGCGAACGGGGCCAGCATCAGGACCAGGGACTCGAGAATGCCCGCAACCGTTCCCGGCGAAATTGTGCCGGCCGCGATCGCCGCGTCTGCCGCGGTCAGTTCATTCACCAGCTCCATGATCGCGGCGATCGAAGTATTGAAGTGCCAGCGGCCGCCGAAGTCCTGCGTGATCTTACGGATCGTTTGGTGCAGCTTGCGCAGCAGGGCAATTGCAGGGGGCGATGTTTCCGCAGCTGCGGGAACCGCACCGCGGGCCAGCTCCGCATGCCGCATAACAAAACGATAGACGCGCGCCAAAAATCGGCTTATGCCCGCGACGCCATCTTCTTGCCAATCCAGATCGCGATCCGGTGGCGCAGCAAACAGTGCATATATGCGCGCCGCATCGGCGCCATAGCGCGCGATCATCTCGTCCGGCGACACCACATTGCCCTTCGACTTCGACATCTTCGCGCCGTTCTTGATCACCATCCCCTGCGTAAAGAGGCGTGCCGCAGGCTCGTCATTCCGAACCATCCCCAGGTCGCGCATCACCTTGGTCCAGAAGCGCGAGTAAATCAGGTGCAGAATGGCGTGCTCCACGCCGCCAATGTACTGATCGATGGGGAACCAATACGCCACCGCCGAAGTATCAAATGGCGCCGTTCCATCCTTAGCGCTTGTGTAACGATAGAAATACCAGGACGAATCGACAAAGGTATCCATCGTATCCGTCTCCCGCCGCGCCGGGCCGCCGCATTTGGGACAGGTGGTGTTCACGAACTCCGGCAGCTTCGCCAGCGGTGACCCGCCCTCCTGCGTGATCTCGACATTCTCCGGCAGCAGCACCGGCAATTGCTCATCCGGCACTGGCACAATGCCGTCCTTGGCGCAATAAAGCATCGGTATCGGCGTTCCCCAGTAGCGCTGCCGGCTGACCCCCCAGTCCTTCAGTCGGAATGTGATCGTAGCCTCGCCGAAGCCCTTCGCCTTCGCATAGGCAGTCATCTTCTGCTGTGCGTCATGGCAGTTCAGGCCAGTCCACTCGCCCGAATCAATCAGCACGCCGTCTTCCGAGACAAACGGCAGCGCAGGCGGCGCATCAGCGGGACTCTGCTCTTGAATCACCTGCTTGATGGGCAACCCATATTTCGTCGCGAAGTCATAGTCGCGGTCATCATGCGCAGGCACCGACATGATGGCGCCTGTACCGTAATCCAGCAGCACATAGTTCGCGGCCCACACGGGCACGCGTTCCCGCGTAAACGGATTGATAGCGTAGTGGCCAGTAAAGACGCCATGCTTCTCGATGCCGCCCACGTCGCCGGCCTCGCGTGCATGGTTCTGCTCGTCTGTGAGCGCCGCAACCCGCTTCGCCAATTCCGAATCCTGCTCCGCGAACGCGCGGATCAGTGGATGCTCCGGCGCTAACTGCAGACTGGTCGCACCGTAGATGGTGTCGATGCGCGTGGTGAACACCTTCACAACGTCGCCGCGCCCTTCGATCGTGAACGCGACCGTCGCGCCCTCGCTGCGGCCAATCCAGTTGCGCTGCATGGTGCGCACTCGTTCCGGCCAGCCGTCCAGCTTGTCGAGTCCGTCCAGCAATTCCTGTGCGTACTGCGTCGTGCGCAGAAACCACTGCTCCAATTCACGCTGTTCCACCAGCGTGTCTTCGTGCCGCCAGCAATAGCCATTGATAACCTGCTCGTTGGCAAGCACGGTCCGGCATTCCGGACACCAGTTCACCTTGCTGTTCTTCCGGTAGGCCAGGCTCCGCTCGTACATGCGCAGGAAGAACCACTGGTTCCAGCGGTAGTAGTCAGGCAGGCAGGTCGTCAGCTCGGTCGCCCAGTCGTAGCTCAAGCCCAGGCGGTTCATCTGCTGCTTCATCGCCGCGATGTTCTTCTGCGTCCACTCGCGCGGCGGCGTGTTGTTCTTGAGTGCGGCGTTCTCCGCAGGCAGCCCGAAGGCGTCCCAGCCCATGGGGTGCAGCACGTTGTAGCCCTGCATCCACATGTAGCGCGCCAGCGCATCGCCAATCGCGTAGTTGCGCACGTGGCCCATATGCAGCTGGCCGGAGGGATACGGCAGCATCTCCAGCACGTAGTACTTCGGCTTGCGGCTGGTCGCAGGCTCTGCGGCGTAAAGCTCCGGGTGCGCGGCCCAGCGCGCCTGCCAGCGCGTCTCAATCTCCGCCGGGTCATAACGGACCTCGGCGCTGATCGTCGATGGGCTGTTACTAGTATGAATATCCGCGCTCGCGTCCGCGCGGGGCGTCTCTCGCTGGATTGCCATGTGTACTAATAATTGTATCGCTGCGGCGCCAACTATTTCGCGGCCTGCTGCGCTGCCCCCGTGGCCTACTGCGCCGCCTGGACCCGCCCCACCAGCGACTTCAGCACATTCACATTTCGTGCGTCGTCACCAGGCTCATCCACCGGTGTCTCGGCGATGAAGGCGCAGTGGCGGAAGCGCGCGTCGTTCAGGATCCGACGGAACGCAGCCACTCCAATCGTTCCCTCCCCGATGTGCTCGTGCCGATCCAGCTTTGATCCACGCGACGCCTTCGCATCGTTCATATGCCATACCCGCACCGTATCCAGTCCAATCAGCTGCTCCACCTGCCGAACCGTCTCTTCGTATCCGCCGCTGGTTACGATGTCGTAGCCGGCGACGTGGCAGTGGCATGTGTCGAGGCAGGCACCGACAGGCGCAAAACGGCGAAGATGCTCCACCAGTTCGCCGACCTGCTCAAAATTCGAACCCAGGGAAAACTCCGCGCCCGCCGTGTTCTCAATCAGCAACCGGAAGTCGCACTCCTGCCACGCCAGACCTTCAAGCGCCCGCTCTATGGCTTCCGCTGCTCGCAGCAGACCTGCTTCCCGTGTCATGCCGCGCCACGACCCGGGATGCAGCACCAGATATTCGGCGCCCAGCGCCAGCGCGCGCTCTACTTCACCACGAAGCGCCGCGATCGAATTCTTCCAAACAGCGTCCGACTGAGCGGCGACGTTGATCAGGTAGCTCGCATGGATCACCAGCGGATTTACATTGAAACTCTCGCGCAGTTCCCGCATCCGCGCGCAGTGGCTGGCGGCAATCTTCGGCTGACGCCACATTCGCGGGCTCGACGAGAAGATCTGGAAGGTGTTCGCGCCAATCTCATGCGCACGCTCCGCCGCTCGAAACACGCCGCCTGCGGTTGAGAGGTGCACGCCAATGCGTGGCCTGGGAGTCGCGACGGCCAGTTCTTTCCGGTTCTCTTCGGTCACGGAGCTTCCTTCAGGTTCTGCCGGGCACGCCACAGCGCGCCCTCCGTCGGATCCACCGCGTTCGCCAACACCTGCGTCCCGGGATACTGCCGCTCAATCTCAACGAACATCGCTTCACGGACGATCGCGATGTTTTCGAGCACACTGCCGGTAAAGGCGACGCGGCGCGGCGCAGCAGGTTCGAGCGCCAGCACCTTGCGCAGCGCCAGCGAAGCGTCTTCCCCCAGTGCCCGTCCACCACCGACCAGCACCGCTTGTGCCAGGCCGTTCCCCTGCGCGGCAACTTCGACCACCGTGCGCGTCAGTGCGGCAAAATCAGGCGGCGGAGTGGAGTGCGCTATCTCGACCACCTGCTCGAGCGTATCCAACTTCCACTGCGCGGCCAGTGTGTTCAGCAGCTTGCTGGTGCCCTGCTCATCGTGCTCGCGAATCGCGGCGCGCAATGCCCTCAACCCGATCCAGTGACCGGATCCCTCGTCCGCCAACAGCGGCCCCCAGCCACCCACCGTCACGAGTTCGCCCTTCGACGTGCGGCCTAGCGTGTTCGAGCCGGTACCGGCCATCACCAGTACGCCGGCCTCTCCCGGAAACGCTGCGTCGAGGGCAATGTCCACATCACCGCACACGATCAGGTCGCCGCGCAGCATGGGCCCGAGCGTTTGCCATATCCACCCAGTCACCGTAGATACGGTATTCCCAGCTGTCCCTACGCAGGTAGACGCAACTTCCGTGATGGGTACACCACTGCTCTTTGCTACATCGTCCAGCAGCGCCCGCAGATTGGCCTCGGCCACGGCAGCTGAAACGCGCATCACCTTGATGCTGCCACTCTTCGCTCGGCCGAGGACGCGCTGATCGTCGGCGAGTGCCGCCCGCGTGCTGGTACCCCCGGCATCTAATCCCAAAAAAAATGTCATGCGGTCATCATCATAGCGGCTTGTGCAGTTCGCTCAGCGCGTGGCCGCCAGCGCCGGATCGAGCACCGAAGCATTGCCATCCGTCGCGGGCGCATCGAGCCCAAGGATCTCCGCGACAAATGGATAGAGGTCTACATTTTCGAAAGGTTTCAACACCACGCCCTTGCCAATGTCCGGCCCCGCCGCGTAGAAGATCGCCCCCATCTCGGGCACGACCCGAGGATCGTAACCATGCACGCCTTTATTTGGCGGATGGTCCCGTGCGGAATCGGCCGGTCCATGCACGCGAATCGAATAGGGACCCGTCGCCACCACAACCGGATCCCCAATGCGCGGTTCGCCAGTGAAATTCAACTCTGCCGGCATCCTGTTCCGCCGATACACCTTGAACTTGTCACTCGCAATGCGCAGCTTCGCATAGAGCTTCGCCGCAGCGTCCTCCGTATCCGGATACATCAGTGCGCCCGCCGTTTCGACTCCGGTGAAATCCGCGTACTTATCCAGATCGATCCAATCACCCTTCTCTGTCGCCATCCCATGGTCGGAGACCACAATCAGATCAATCGGGAGATGCAGCTTCGCAAGGTGTGCGCGCAATGTCCCGATCTCACTATCCACGTGTCGCACCGCAGCCCGCGTCTCCGGTGCATCCGGACCATATTCGTGACCGGCATGATCCACTTCGGCGAAATACAGGGTAATGAAATGCGGCCGCTTCGGCACCGGCAGCTTCAGCCAGTCCACCACCTGATCGACACGATCCTCATCGGGTACGGTGTCGTCATACTTCAGGTAGTAGCTGGGTCGCGCTCCGGCAATCTCTGCCTCCGAGCCCGGCCAGAAAAAGCACGCCGCGCGCATTCCCTGCTTCTCCGCCAACGACCACAGCGGCACCCCGCGATACCAGCTTCCGTCGGTCACCGTCTTCGGATCGTTGAACGCATAGCGCTCCTTGCGCGCAGGATCGTAGAAGCTCATCGCCACAATACCGTGATGTTCCGGATAAAGTCCGGTCACCAGGGTGTAGTGGTTGGGAAAGGTGACTGACGGATACGACGGCACCATCCC
>DASZGZ010000280.1:0-10059 GCA_035938355.1 Acidobacteriaceae bacterium | reverse complement strand
CCTGCAGAGCGGTTGCCATGTTCGTCAGTATCCTGGTCTATACCTGTGTAGATCGTGGCCAGCTTTTTGCCTACTTCGGCTGGGTTCATCCGCGCCGACGCATCTTCTGGCTCTATGCGCTTATCGCGGGCGCTGCCGCCGCGGCCCTCGTGATACCAATACTCCACGCGGAGCACACACCGCTGGGCCACACCTCACCGGCAACATTGCTCTACGGAGTCACCATCGGACCCATCGTCGAAGAGATCCTGTTCCGAGGTGCGACGTTTTCCGTTATCTATTTGACCGCGGTATCGATCAATTGGCCTCTCCGGCCGCAGCTCGCGATCGCGATTGTATTCTCTTCCCTGCTCTTCGCGGTGGCCCATACAAGAACGATGGGGATTCCGTGGCTTGTGTTCTTCGCAATGGGCACGTTGTACGCGGTCCTGCGGTGGCGATCCAATTCGACCGCCGCCTCGGCTCTCATGCACGCTACATATAACGCCGTGATTGCGCGGGTCATGCTTCGCGCTTAGTGAATTTGACCGAGTCTCGAACCTGTTTTACACATTCATCATTCATTTTCAGCAGCCGTCCTAGCGCGGTCGCTGAGAACAATCCCAAGGTCGGTTTAGTACTGAAACCCGTAGAGGTGAAGCATGTCTGGTGCCCCACTTGAAAATGCAGCAAGTCCCGCCCGCTTTCGCCAGAAGACGAGTGAATATCGGCGGTCGTCCGCACGATCCGTCACGAAAAAAATGCCTCATGCTGAGGAGCGACCAGAACCCGGCTCCAATGGCATGTCGACCAATTTAGATGACGTAACATTCTTGCGTCTGCCGAGGTCAAAGCGATCACAGGTCTCTCGAAGACAAGCGTCTACGCCCTGATCCGGGGCAAAAGTTTTCCGGCGCCAGTCCGCCTCGGCCCCCGCGCAGTCGCGTGGGTAAGATCCGAAGTTAGGCAGTGGGCTTTGGAGCGTGTGCATGCGTCACGATCGGCAGCCTGACCCGGCCGCGGAGTTTCACGCGAGCCATCTTTGCCGGAATCGCAGTGCGCTTCCTGGTTGAGTTGCTATTACTTTCCTCGCCCTTGGCCAATTGAGCGTCGAGATAATCCGCCCACCATTGCATCATCGCTGCACGTTGCTTCAGGTATTTCGCGTGATTGTATGCGGCAGCCACTTTATTGCGCTTCTGGTGAGCGAGCTGCAATTCAATATGTTCCTCGGCAAAATCGTTCTCATGCAAAATCGTGGATGCCAGTCCGCGGAAACCGTGGCCAGTCATGCGGCCTCTGTAGCCAAGACGGTACAGCGCAAACAGGATCGTGTTGTTGCTCATCGGTTTGTTCTTATCGTTCGCGCCAGGGAATACAAGCCTGCCTTTTCCGGTAAGCAGTTTGAGCGCGCGGAGAATCTCGATCGCCTGCTGTGACAAGGGAACAACGTGCGGCGCATCCATCTTCATGCGCGCGGCAGGGATATCCCAACGGGCGTTGTCCAAGTCAAACTCCGGCCATTCGCATTCGATGAGTTCAGAGGTGCGCACGAAGGTGTAGGCCATGAGTCGCATGGCAAAACGCGTAAGCGCATCGCCATCGTAGCTCTCCATCTTGTGCAGCAGGGTGGGCAGTTCTTTGGCATCCACGCGGGCAAAGTTCTCTGAGTTGGCTTCGGTGAGAATGTCGCGCGGCTTGAAATCAGCGGCAGGATTCCGCGTGGCGATCCCACGAGAAATTGCATAGCGGAAAATTTGGCCTATGGTCTCGTGGGCGCGTTTCGCAACATCTCTTGCACCGCGGCCTCCTATTGCGAGCATGAGTTCCCGAATGTCGGCAGCAGTCACTGCATCAATGAATCTGTGGCCAACAGCCGGGAAGGCATCCGTTCGCAGACGCCGCAAGACGTAATCGGCATGGCGCGGAGACTTGCCCACAGACCACCATTCCCACCATCTTTCAGCTACTCTCTCAAAGCTGTTCTGAGCTTCACGTTGTTGCGTTTCGGTTCGCCTCTGTTTGGCTTCGGCTTCGGCCTTGCGTTCGGCCATTGGATCCACACCAGCCGCCAGCGTTTTGCGGGCAGCGAAGTGAAGGTCGCGGGCCCGGCTAAGCGGAACAAGGGGGTATTCCCCTAATGCCATCATCTTCTCCTTGCCCTCGAAGCGATAGCGCCAGCGCCATAATCTTGCACCGGATGGTGTGACGAGCAAACACAGTCCGCCACCATCGGATAATTTGTATGGCTTGTCACTTGGCTTAGCTTTGTCGATCTCCTTAATGGTGAGTGCCATTTTTATGAGCCTTCAGCGGGGGATTTGTTCCGTACCCACAGAACGTAATCAATGTACCCGCAATCGTACCCTCAAGAAAGTCTGACTGCAGGCGCACCTCTGCGAACTTACACGGACGTCTCATTCGCAGCATATTGCTGATAATGAGCAACTTATGCTTATTCGAGGAAGTTCAAGAAGGTTCGGGAACGTGCGGGGAAGTGCTTGTTTTGGTTGCCCCCCAGGGATTCGAACCCCGATATGCTGATCCAGAGTCAGCTGTCCTACCATTGAACGAGGGGGCAATGCGGATTGGAGCACGCCGCTTGAACGCGCCTTCATGATCATAAGTGCGGGCAACCCTGTGGTCAATCCTCTGCACGTACTAACCCTTTTGTTACAGCTTCTTAAGCGTGCAAAAAAGACGTTCTGAGGCCTGTTTCAATTACAATCGCGAACAGGCGTGGAGATACTTCTCAATTGTGTGTGGCTGGTGCTCGGACTGTCGCTCATATCGGCGTGGTCGGGGCATATATGGCGCACGAGGGCTACCAGGCCCGAGAAGCTTCTGCCGTCGCGCCCGCTGCAATTTACTGCGCTCCTGCTGCTGGTGATCCTGCTCTTTCCGGTCATCTCGGTCACGGACGATATCGCCATGTGCACGGCGCCCCGCGATGCTGAGCGCGCGCTTCGCCTTCACGATCCGTTCGATAGCTCCCAGCCTACGCCGACCCTTCTGCCGTCCACCATGGCATGGATGGACACAATCTTTCTCATGCTGCGGACTGGACCCAGTCGTCCCGTCGAACAGGGCGCGACGTTGACGATCCTGCTGGCAGGGGCGATGTTCCCGGTTGACTCCCGTCCACCGCCCGCAACGCTTTAGTCGGAACGCAAGCGGCGCGGCCCGTCTCTCGCCGCACCCACTGTCCATTCGATGCAGGCTCCCAATTCCGCGAGCATGCAGACGCGGCATGATCTTCATTCGAGGTGCATTTGTTCGAAGCTCATTCGAGTTCCTCGCTCGCATCTACGCGAGCACCTGGGGCGCTCTACGCAGCTAGACGATGGTTTGCAGTTCTGCTGCTGCTGACTGCGGGCGCATGCGCCGCGCAGACCCCTGCTCCCCTTACGATGCAGCAGGCAGTCGATCTTGCCCGCATGCAGAATCCTTCCCTGCTTTCAGCAGGCGCTCACGTGACCGCCACCAAGCAGTCGGAGATCACCGCCGGGCTGCGGGTCAATCCGAACTTCAACCTCACCGGCTCCGACGTATCGCTCGCGGCCAATTCGAACAACCCCTACTTCTACTCCGCCCAGGTCTCACGGCTCTTCGAGCGCGGACAGAAGCGTCGCTGGCGGCTGGACGCCGCGCGTTCGACCACCGACGTCACGCGCAGTCAGTATGCCGACCAGGAGCGCCAGCTGGTGCTGGCGGTTCGAACCGCCTTCACCCAGATGCTCGGCGCAAAGGGCGCCCTGGATCTGGCGAAGCAAAACGTGGACGACTATCGCAAGACGGTTGATCTGAGCCGTGAACGGCTGCGCGCCGGCGATATCAGCGCGACTGACTTCAAACGGCTGGATCTGCAACTGGCGCAGTTCGAATCGGATTACGACAACGCGCATACCAACTTTGTCCAAGCCTCGGCGCAACTGCAGACGCTGCTCGGCTACGATCGCCCACACCCTGGCTTTGACATCACCGGCTCGCTCGATCCGCCCTCTATCAGCACGACGCTTCCGGATGCCGAGCAAAAGGCTCTGCAGGCGCGGCCGGACTACCTCGCCGCCCAGCAGTCGGTGCGCGTGGCCGACGCGAATGTGAAGCTTGCCTACGCGGAAGGCACGACCGACCCCACGATCGAGGGCGAGTACGATCGCGCCGGCACGGCGAACTCCGCCGGCTTCCAGATCGGCATTCCGCTGCGCATCTTCGATCGCAATCAGGGTGAGAAGGCACGCACCAAGTACGAAGCGCAGTCCAGCCGCTTTGCGGAGACCGCAGTGCGCAACCAGGTGGTCTCCGATGTAGATCAGGCGTGGGCCGCCTATGAAGATTCTCTCTCGCTGGCCCGCCGCTACAACGGGCACTACCTGCAGGAAGCGCATGAAGTGCGCGACAACCTTGAATACAGCTATCGCCACGGCGGCACCACGCTGATCGATTACCTGAGTGCATTGCAGGACTACCGCCAGGTGAACCTGGACGCGCTGAACGCGGATATGCAGGTGTGGCTCAGCCTGCACCAGGTGAGCTTTGCCGCTGCTACGGAGATCGTTCCATGAGACCTTTACGAGTTTGCTTCCCTCTTTTTGCTGCCTCATTCGTGCTCTTTTTCAGCGGCTGCGAGAACCACAAGCCCGCCGATGCCGCCGATACCCCGGCTCCTCAGTACCGCGTGCTCGATACGGTGGTCGCGCACGTCCAACCGGTACACGACCAACTCACGCTCGCGGCGCGAATTCAGGCGAATCCCACCACGGTGGTTCACATCTACCCTCCGATCAGCGGGCGGGTGATGGCACTCAAGGTCCTGCCCGGCCAAGAGGTCGCGAAAGGGCAGGTTGTGGGCATGTTGCAGAGCACTGACCTGCAGCAAGCCAGGTCGGACTACGAGAAGGCCAGGATCGAGGCGGCCCGTGCCGACCTGCAGTTGAATCGCGCCAAAGACCTGCTGCAGCACCAGGTGATGGCGCAAAAGGACTACGACGATCTGGCTGCCGTCGATCAGGCCGATCACGCCGAACTGGCCCGCGCGCTGGAGACGCTGCATTTCCTCGGCTACCAGGAGGCAGATACTACGGGCCTGGTGGCGATTCGGTCGCCGATTTCGGGTGTTGTGCTGGATGTGAACACTGCCAGTGGAGAGTTGCAGCGGTCGCTCGACAATGCGACCCCGATAACGACGATTGCCAACATCAGCGATGTTTGGGTCCTTGCCGATCTTTATCCGCGCGATGTTCAGGCTGTGCGGCGTGGCCAGCCGGTCGAGATACACGTCAACGGCTATCCGGATACGACGTTTCACGGCGTTGTCGACAATATCTCCGACGCTGTGGATCCCCAGACTTTGACTCTCAAAGTGCGCGTCGTATTGCCCAATCCGCATCATCATCTGAAACCGCAGATGTATGCCACCGTGGCGGTCACGAATCAGAACCGCAACGCGATTGTGGTGCCGGCGACTGCGGTTATCCGCGACGGAGTGAGCACTTCCGTTTTCGTGCAGACGGGCGAGAACAAGTACGAGCATCGCGATGTGCGTGTGGGCGAGACCCACGATACAACCGTAGAGATCACCGGCGGCCTGCATGAAGGCGATCGCGTGGTCAGCACCGGCGCGGAGCTGCTGCGCGGCGCGGGGTCGGAGTAGCTCATGCAGGGATTCACACGCGCGTTGTTGCAGTACCGCACCGTCGTCCTGATTCTGCTTCTCGCAGCGCTGGCGGCCGGCGGCTTTGCCTTCTCGCAGCTCGATATCGAGGCCTACCCGGATCCATCGCCGCCGATGGTCGAGTTCATCACGCAGAATCCGGCATGGTCCGCGGAGGAGATGGAGCAGCAGGTCACCATTCCCGTTGAAGCGGTGTTGAATGGTACACCCAAGCTGACCGAAATCCGCTCGATCAGTATCTTCGGCCTGAGCGACGTCAAGTTGTACTTCGACTTTAGCTCCAGTTACTTCATCGACCGCCAGGAGGCGCTGAATCGACTACAGTCGGTCACGCTGCCGAACAATCTTCAGCCGCAGCTGTCGCCCGAGTCTCCGGTAGGCGAGATCTACCGTTATCAGCTTATCGGCCCCAGCTACAGCCTCAACGAGCTGAAGGCGGAGCAGGACTGGTTTGTCGTCCGCCAGATCAAGGCTGTGCCCGGCATCATCGATGTCGCCACCTTTGGTGGGACCACGCGGCAGTACCAGGCCGAGATCGATCCCAATCGCCTGCTGGCCATGGGCACCAACATGACCCAGGTGGTCAATGCTATCCAGAACAGCAATGCCAACGCCGGCGGCAACTACCTGACGATGGGCAGTCAAAGCGTGAACGTCCGCGGCATCGGGCTGCTGAAGTCACTGAACGACATGAACAATATCGTCGTGGCGGAGCATAGTGGCACTCCGATCCTGCTGCGCGACGTCGCGACCGTGAAAGAGGGCCATCTGCCGCGGCTGGGCAAGGTCGGCTTTAACGAGAATCCGGACATTGTGGAAGGCATCGTGCTGATGCAGAAGGGCGAGCAATCACTGCCTGCCCTGAAGGCCCTGCGCAAGAAGATCGACGCGCTCAATTCCGGCAACCTGCTGCCGCCGGGCATGAAGATCAAGACCGTCTACGATCGCAGCAGGCTGGTCAACCGTACGACAGAGACGGTGCAGCACATTGTGCTGATGGGGATGATCCTCGTCACCATCGTGCTCTACGTCACGCTCGGCGACTTGCGTATCACCACGATCGCTGCTCTCACCATCCCTTTCGCGCTGCTCTTTGCCTTCAGCCTGATGGTGCTCGAAGGCAGCTCTGCCAATCTCATCTCTATCGGCGCCATCGATTTCGGCATTCTGGTGGACGCGTCGATCATCATTCTTGAGAACGTGTACCGGAAGCTGAGCCGCCGCCACCATGGAGAGACCCTTTCCGATGTGATCGTGGCCGGCGTAGGGGACGGCTCGCGCCCAGTCATCTTCGCGACGATGATCATTCTGGTGTCCTTCATCCCTCTCTTCACCATGCAGGGAGTGCCGGGAAAGATCTTCGCGCCTATGTCTCAGGCGTATGGCTTTGCGCTCATCGGCGCGCTGCTGTATGCGTTTCTCTTCGCGCCGGTCCTATGCTTCGTCTCCGCGCCGAAACAGGTTTCCGGTAAAGAAACCTGGCTCATCGGCCGTGTCCGCAGGCTCTATGAAAAGACCCTGCACACCGCAATGAGACGTTCGCTCCTGGTCTGGCTGGTTGCCCTCGTTCTGCTTGGCGGTGCAGCCTTCGCCTTCACTCAGATCGGCGGGGAGTTCATGCCGGCGCTCGAGGAGGGCAACCTGTGGATCCGCGCGACGATGCAGCAGGATATCGCCTTCCCGCAATCGGCCGAACTCGCCGACCAGCTCCGCAGCGTGCTGCGCAGCTTCCCGGAGGTGACGCAATGCCTCTCGCAGATGGGACGCCCTGATGACGGTACAGACGTCAGCACCTTCAATAACATCGAGTTCCTTGCTGACTTGAAGCCTGCGAACGATTGGCGACCGCAGTTTCACGGCAAGAAAGAAGAGCTGATCGCTGCGATCCAAAAGAAATTCCAGCAGTACCCCGGTATCGATTTCAACTTCTCGCAAAATATCCAGGACAACGTCGAAGAGGCGATGTCCGGGGTAAAGGGAGAAAACTCGCTCAAGCTGTTCGGCGACGATTTCGATACGCTCACGACCACGGCGAATAAGATCTACCAGCTGATGAGCAAAGTGAGAGGCGTGACAGACGTCGGAGTTTTCGACGTCGGTGGTCAACCCAGCTTGCTCATTTCCATTGATCGTGCGCAGGCTGCGCGCTACGGGATTGCAGCGGCAGATATCAATAATGCCGTGGAAGCGGCTGTCGGGGGCGCCGCGGTGACCCAGATCATTGAGGGCGAACGCCGCTTCGATTTCGCCGTGCGATTCAACCCGCAGTTCCGCGACACACCGGAGGCAATCCGCAGGATTCTGCTGCCTACGCCGGACGGCAACCAGATCCCACTCGGCAACGTGGCTAACGTGACACTGCGCAATGGCGCCTTCATGATCTATCGCGAGGGCGGAAGGCGTTACATCCCGATCAAATTCAGCGTGCGCGGCCGCGATCTGCAAAGCACCATTGAAGAGCTGAAGGATGTTCTCTCACGCGAGGTAAAGCTGCCTGCCGGTTACGAATACACCTGGGCCGGCGAGTATGACAGCCTGCAGAAGGAACTGCACCGCCTCGCGTTCATCGTGCCAATCTCGCTGCTGATGGTGCTGCTGCTGCTGTACCTGCTGTTCCAGTCCTTCCGTGACGCGCTGATCGTGCTCGCAACGCTTCCCTTTGGCGCTATCGGCGGCATCTTCACCCTGGTGCTCACCCACACGTCTTTCAGCATCTCGGCGGCGGTAGGTTTTACTTCCCTGCTTGGCCTCAACACTCTCTGCACCGTGGTCTTCCTCACCGGGCTGCGTCACCAGCAACATGATCACGGGCGCGAGCGCGGTGTCTTCCTCGGGGCCATCGATGAGATGCGGCCGATCGTCATGGCCTGCATGGCAGCCGGTCTCGGATTGCTGCCCGCGGCGATCGCCTCCGGCATTGGTTCGCAGACACAAAAACCGTTGGCGCGTGTCGTCGTCGGCGGCACTGTCACCACACTCTTCGCTGTTCTCTTTCTGGTGCCGCTCATGGCGCGCAAATGGGCGCCGGTGGATCGCAATCCGGACCGCGGCGGCGACGAAGGCGATGGCGGCGATATTCCGCCTGAGAGCGGACCACCGAGCCCATTCGAACTGGGAAAGCTACTCCTCTCGCAGCACTTCAAGGGGCCGCTGCCCGAGGATGCGGATGCTGACCAGCCACCCGGTGAGCACAGCTAAGAGCGCTGTGCCCACTGCCGCTCCCGCGCCGGCAAGCCATTGCAGCCGGTACGTCACATCGAGCCGGTGCAGCAGGATGAAGGTGAGAAGGTTGGCGAAGATGACTCCCACGCATCCCGCCAGCAGCCCGAGGACCGTGAATTCCACGCCGAAGACCGCGGCTACGCGGGCGCGGCGAGCGCCCAGCGTCTTCAAAACGACTACCTCACGGATGCGACGGAACCGGGTGCTGGCCACACTGGATGCGAGGATGACCAGACCGGAGAGAATCGAGAACCCCGCGAGGAATCGCACGATGATGGTGACCTGGTGAACGACCCCCGCTACCGTGTCCAGCAGGTCGGCAATGTTGATGACAGTCACGGTCGGATACTCTGCAAACAATGCACGCTGCATCTGCGGGATCTGCGCCGTGTCCACATGCACAGCGCCATACCAGACAACGGGCCGATGAACGAGGGACTGCTGCGATAGAACAAACTCGCTGCGCCCGAAGACATGCTGGCCATCGTTCGCATAGAGCGCGGCTACAGTTACAGGAATGCGGCGCTCCTGCACCGTGAAGAGCAGCGTGGAGCCAATCCCCACATGCATTCGCTTGGCGAGACCTTCGCTGACCGCGACCTTGCCCTCAGCTCCCGCGCTCCACCATGCGCCCGCATGAACCTTCATGCCCGCCGGCACCGTGTCAGACCAGGTGAGGCTGACGGATTGCAGCAGATGCCGTGGAATCTTCTGCTGTTTCAGCTCATCGCCGGTCTTGCCGTTTACCTCGTTCAGGCGTCCCGCGACTACTGGCAGCCGCTCCAAAGCGCCATGCACCCCCGGCTGCTTCGCAATCAGTGAAGACACCCCATCCAGCTCATCCGTCGCTACGTCGATGAGAAAGATATTCGGCAGCCCTTTGCCCAGCGTTTCCTGCAGATCGCGCAGTACGGCGTTCTGCATAAGGAATACGGTGAGGATCAGCATGATGCCCGCACCTAGTGACGTCAGCACCGCGATGGACTGGTTGCCGGGACGATAGAGGTTGGACAGGCCGTGGCGCAGTGCGGAGGGCAGGCTTAGCCGCGTGCGTGCGAGCGCCGTTCGCAGCAGGCGCAGCAGCGTCCGGGCCAGCAGGGTGATAAACAGAAGCAGCGTGACCAGTGCCACGGTGAACCACAGGGCCACGACGACCGAACTGGTGAGTGCCGCGGCGATGCCCC
>DASZGZ010000279.1:0-8299 GCA_035938355.1 Acidobacteriaceae bacterium | reverse complement strand
TCGCTCATCGCGGTCGGCACCGGCGGCCTGACCGGAGCTGGTTATATGGAGGGACGGGCGAAGCTCTTCTACCTGCCAGAGCCGCATACCGACTTCATCTTTGCCAATATTGCCGAGGAGCTTGGGCTGCTGGGTGCGGTGCTGATCATCGCGCTTTTTATAGCGCTGGGATATCGCGGTCTTCGCACGGCGAGCCTGTCGAAGGACCCCTTCGCACGCTTCCTGGCCTTCGGCATCACAGCGACGATCCTCATCCAGGCCTTCTTCAATGTGAGCGTCGTGCTGGCGCTGGTGCCCACCAAGGGCATCACGCTGCCGTTCATCTCCTATGGCGGTACGTCGCTGTTCTTCACGCTCGCCAGCGTCGGCGTATTGCTGAATCTCTCTCGCGAGACGGATTAAGTGTGAATTTCCCACTACGCTGTATCACTCAGTTCACCGCGGTGCGGCTTTTCTTGACGGAAAAGCCGCGTGGAATTGAGCCGATTCGGCGACCACCCGTGGGAAATTCCCAGTAATGCCGGAATCCCTGCGGATCCTGATCGCCGGCGGCGGCACCGGTGGCCACGTCATCCCCGCTTTGGCTATCGCGCGCGCCTTGCGCGATCAACACGGTGCGGAAGTGCGGATGGTGGGCACCGCGCGGGGTCTCGAAACCAAGTTGGTTCCGGAGGCCGGCTTCAAGCTGGAACTGGTGCACGTTGGCCAGTTGAAGAACGTTAGTCTGGCGACGCGTGCGCGGACGGCCTTCGATCTGCCGCGCGGCATTCTGCGCTGCGTCTCGCTGCTCCGCGCATTTCGGCCTCATGTCGTCATCGGTGTCGGAGGATACGCCTCCGGCCCAGCGATGCTTACGGCCTTCCTGCTGCGCATCCCGATGATGGCCTATGAGCCGAATGCGGCGCCGGGCCTGGCAAATCGGCTCGTCGGCAAGCATGTTGAGGCGGCTGCGGTGAACTTCGAGCAGACGCGGCGTTTCTTCCGCAACGCCGAGGTGACCGGGGTGCCCGTGCGCGCGGCATTCTTCTCGCTGCCGGAGCGAATCAGCGACGGCTCGCAACATCTGCTGGTCTTTGGCGGAAGCCTCGGCGCGCGCGCTCTCAATGAGGCCATGCCCCGTGTGGTCGCGTCGCTTCTGGCAGCGCTGCCGCGGCTGTCCATTCTGCACCAGGCGGGCGCGAAGCATTTCGAGACGACACAGGCAGCGTATGCAGCGAGTGGGGCCGATCCATCCCGCTGGGATGTCCGAGCCTTCCTGGACGACATGCCGGCGCGCTTCGCCGACGCGGACCTGATCCTCTGCCGCAGCGGCAGCTCCGTTGCGGAGTTGGCTGCAGCAGGGAAGCCATCGGTGCTGGTTCCATTTCCCTTCGCCGCCGACGACCATCAGCACAAAAATGCGCTGATCTTCGCGCAGGCGGGTGCCGCGGTGCTCATTCCTGAATCCGAGCTCACGGACGACCGGCTTACCGGGGAACTGACCAGCCTGTTGAGCGATCCCGAGCGCTTGCGGAAGATGAGCGCTCAAGCCAGAACGCTCGCCCACCCTGACGCTTTGCAGCGGATTGCGGCGATGGCCGTTCGCCTGGCCGGCAAGAGCTAGAGCAGGCTGAAACGCAGATGGCCGGCAGCGTTCGCTGCCGGCCATCTGAACTTGGTGGAATTTAGCGATGTCCGCCGCCACCACCGTGGCCACCGCCACCGCCGTGGAATCCACCGCCACCGCCGCCATGGAAACCGCCACCCATGCCGCCACCGTGGAACCCACCGGCGCTGCCGTGGAAGCCGCCAGCACCACCACGGAAGCCACTGCCGCCAATAGCGTTGCCGTGGTAGCCGCCTATGCTTCCACCGCGGAAGCCGCTATACGGGTGACCGACTGCTCCACCGCGGTAACCTACGCCGCCGCGATAGCCATAGCCCCGTCCATAGCCGTATCCACGTCCGTAGCCATAACCCCGGCCGTAGAAACCGCTATGCCAGTAGCCGCCGCGACCGTAGAATCCATGACCCCAGTAGCCGTGATACCAAGGGCCGGCGCCGATGAAGAGCCCGCCGATAAACCAGCTGGGACCGTAGAAGCCATAGGGCGCGCAGGAGTACGGGTAGTAGCCGTAATAGCCATACGGGCAGACCGGGGCTGGACTGTAGGCATAAGCGGGAGGGTAATCGGAACCGTAGTCCTGACCGTAGTAGCCGGGATCACCGTCCTGGGCCTCGGCGCGTTGCGTCAGCGCCAGTGGCGCGGCAAGCAGTCCCAACGCAAGTACCCATCCAAAGAGTTTCTTCATATCAACTTCCCCCATTCGGCCGCGTTGCCGCTTCCCTTTTCTGGCTCCTGCGGTCGGGGCTATCAGCTGTTCTGCCTGATGCACCCAGCCTTTAGAACCCCGGTTCCTCCATAAAAGTTGCGTAAAAGATGCTGCTGCTACAGTAGCCAACGAGCCCCTATGTTTGCAAAGGCGCAGCGCGTTCATTTCATTGGAATTGGCGGGATCGGCATGAGTGGTATCGCCGAGATCCTCCTCAGTCTCGGTTACCCCGTCTCCGGCTCCGACCTGAAGCGGTCGCCCATCACGGAACGGTTGGCGGGCCTGGGGGCAACCATCTTCGAAGGGCATGCCGCAGCGAACGTCGTGGGTGCGTCGGTGGTGGTGGTCAGCTCGGCGGTGAGCGACCGCAATCCCGAGGTGGTCGAGGCCCGCGCCAGCAAGGTGCCCGTCATCCAGCGCGCAGAGATGCTGGCCGAGCTGATGCGGCTGAAGTATGGCATCGCCGTAGCCGGCATGCATGGCAAGACAACCACCACCTCAATGATCGCCGCGATCATGGCCGGCGGCGGTCTGGATCCGACTATCGTGGTGGGCGGCAGGATCGACGCCATGGGCTCGAATGCGCGGCACGGGAAATCGCAGTATCTGGTCGCCGAAGCGGATGAGAGCGACCGGTCCTTTCTGAAGCTGTCGCCGATTCTGGGTGTCGTCACGAACCTGGATCGGGAGCATATGGACTGCTATCGCGACATGGCGGACGTCGAGGCGGCGTTTGTCACGTTCATGGACCGAGTACCTTTCTACGGCGCTGTCACGGCCTGTGTCGACGATCCGCTCTTGGCCGCGGTGCTGCCGCGCGTGCGGCGCCGCGTCTACACCTACGGCTTCACCGCCGGAGCGGACTTCGTCTGCAGGCTTCTGCCTGCGGGTGAGGGAGCGCGCTCCCGCTTTGAAGTGGTAACTGCCGGGCATCTCGTCGGTGCATATACGTTGCATGTGCCAGGCCGCCACAATGTACTGAATGCAACCGCAGCGGTTGCGATTGGGACGCAGCTCGAAATTGCTCCAACGGCGATGGCCACCGCACTCGCGGATTTTCGCGGCGTGGATCGCCGCTTCCAACTGAAAGGCATGGTCCGGGGCGTGACGGTCGTTGACGACTATGGCCATCATCCGACCGAGATTCGCGCCACGTTGGCCGCAGCCCGCGACTGCGGTTACCGGCACATTCACGTGCTCTTCCAGCCGCATCGCTATACCCGCACCCGGGACCTGATGGACGAATTTGCCGGCGCCTTCGGAGCCGCCGATTCGGTGGAGGTTCTGGACATCTATGCTGCGAGCGAAGAACCGATCCCGGGCATCGACGCCGGGACGCTGACGGCCAAGATCCAGGCCCCGCTGGTCCACTATGCGAGCGACGTTCCCGATGCGCTGGCGGCCATTGCCGGACGTGCCGAGGATGGCGACCTGATCATGACTCTGGGGGCGGGCAGCGTCTCGCAGATGGGTCCGCAGGTTCTGGAGACACTCGCGAAGTAAAGACGCCGTCGGGCCGACCCAACCCGGTTCGTTGCCGCTTTCGTGGCATTGGTTAATAACACCCTTGGATGTTCTATTGGTGCCTCCGACGCGTCGCCAAGGACAAACCCACTATGACCGGCAAACTACGGACCTATATTCTGTGCAGCGGCGTATTGCTTGCGGCCCTCGGGGTGATTTCCTGCGGCAGTAACGGCACAAACGAGACACCGGCGTCCACAACCGGGATGGCGACTGTTTCCATCAGCGATCCGGCTACCTGTGCCGGGCCGGATGGTCCCTTCGCGCATGTGTATGTGACCATCACCGACGTACAGGCGAACACGAGCGGCAGCGCGGGCGATAACGACGCCGGCTGGACCGACCTGACGCCCGGACTCTCCTCTCAACCGAAACAGATCGACCTCCTTGGTCAGGCGAACAACCAGTGCTTTCTGGCTATGCTGGGGGATGCCCAGCAGCTTCAAGCTGGCAAGTATCAACAAATCCGCATCATCCTCGCCGACAACAGCACAGCCATCGCGAATAATCTGTGCGGAAGCTCCGCCAATTGCGTGATGCTCGCTTCCGACAGCAGCGCCCACACGCTTCTGCTCTCCAGCGAGTCGAAGACCGGGCTGAAGATACCCTCGGGGCAAATCGCCTCCGGTGGATTTAACATCGGCGCGGGTCAGACCAAAGACCTGGATATCGACTTCAATACCTGCGCTTCCATCGTGCAGGAAGGCAACGGACAGTACCGGCTAAAGCCGGTGTTGCACGCCGGAGAAGTCAGCACAACTTCGACTTCAATCAACGGAAAGATTCTGGATCAGGCGACGGGAAATCCCGTGAATGGACGGGTCACGATAGGGCTGGAGCAGAAAGACTCAAACGGCGTGGATCGCGTGATGATGGCGACGCTGGCCGGGACGGATGGCTCCTTCGTCTTCTGCCCGATTCCCGCGGGCACCTACGACGTTGTGATTGTGGGTGAGCGGGCGGATGGAACCGCATACCAGCCCTCGATCGTGACTGGTATTGCGAACGGTCAGAGTGTGGGCAACGTGAACCTCTACATAGGGACGGCGGGAACACAGGGTGCTGCGGCGCTGTCCGGGAGCGTAACCTCACAGAACAGCTCAAGCAGTGGCACGGTGGCAGACATTCAATTGAGCGCGCTCGAAACAGACTCGGGCAGCGGGGCCACGTACACCATTCCTCTGCTGCCTAATGCGCAACAGCCCTCGGCCACGCTTGCGCTCGAGACGGCGGCGGCATCCACCTGCGCAACCGGTACCGACTGCGCTAATTATTCGATGATGCTTCCAGCGGGAGGACCGTACGTCGGTGCATATGCAACCAGCGGCGCGACCCTGACCCAGAGTTCGCCCCTGGCAACCTACGTGATCGATGGCTGGGCATTCGTACCCTCCTCCGGAGGCGCGGCCGATTGCTCGCCGTCTGAGCAGAAAACGCAACCTTATGTCCTGACAACCAACTTCAATGTTCCAGTCCAGCCTCTGACCTTCACCCAATGCCAGTGACCGGCGAAAGAGCACGGATGAAGTCAACGAAACCGGCATAAACGCAGGTTTCGCCACCCCCGCTTGCCACGCCGCACGAATGCCGGTCTCCCCGCGTTACCGTTGCTGCGCGGATACCTCAGCCTCTTCGGTTGCACTATGCACAGGGCGGTTTGGGATACTGCGGGGTATAGTGGCCGAAGGCGATTCTCACGACCTGGCTCGGGCGTGGCGAAAGTAGAACGACAATTCAGCCGCGCGGCAGCGACCCTGGCGGACGAGGAAGACTTCGATGATGTCTTCCGTCCGCACGCGGTCAGCCGGCCGCGACCTCCCTCCTCCTTCCAGGAGCTCGGCTCGGCGCGTCCTGTTCTGGAAGAGGACGACGACGAGATGCCGGTTCCTCGAACGCGGCGTCGTGTTCCGGTCAAGCGCGGTCCACTGCCGCGTGGCCGGCTGGGCCGCATCCTTGTCATCAGCGGCATTGTGGGTGCGTTCTGTGCCGTGGTGGCCGTCTGCGTCGCAGTGCACAGCTTCTTCATGACGGATGCCCGTTTCCGCATCGAAACCGCTTCGTCGATCCAGGTGCTTGGCAACAGCCAGGTGACGCGCCCTGAGCTCCTGTCTGTCTTTGGCGGCGATATCGGGCGCAACATCTTCCACGTGCCGCTGAACTTACGGCGCGCCGAACTCGAAGAGCTTCCCTGGGTCGAGCACGCCACGGTCATGCGGCTGCTTCCGAACCAGCTCCGGGTGGCAGTTATTGAGCGGGTGCCGGTCGCCTTTGTGCGAGCAGCAAATCAGATTGGTCTGGTAGACAAACAGGGTGTTCTGCTGGATATGCCCCCCGCCATGATGGCTGCCAAGCGCTATTCCTTTCCGGTGGTGACAGGCGTCGGCGCGCAGCAGAGTCCGGAGGAGCGCGCATCGCGGATGCGGCTCTATGCGGATTTCATGAGCGCTCTGAGCTCCACCGGCGACCCGGCCGTGTCGCAACTGAGTGAGGTCGATCTCTCCGACCCGGAGGATGTGCGGGTCCTGCTGCCTTCTGCCGGATCGGACCTGCTGGTGCACTTCGGCAGCGAGGATTTCGCGGCACGCTGGCAGCGCCTTGAGGAGAAACTTCCCGGCTGGCGTCAGCAATATCCGCGCCTGGCTGGCGTGGACCTGCGCTACCAGCGGCAGACTGTGCTCGAGATGGCAAAGCCCGCGGACGACGGAAGCGCGACCGCCGGTACCGTCTCGGCACACGCGCCAACAAAGGCGGCGCCGAAAAAAGGCAGCGCCCCCGTTACCCACAGCCATTCCGTCATCCAAACTGGCAAAGTATTGCCGAAATCCAGGACAGCACAGAAACCCAGCACGAAGAAGCCGGCCCACCCTTCGGCCATTCACCGGGACACCACGGAATGAACGCACCGGAACGCAACGATGGCCTGATTACCGTGCTCGATGTCGGCAGCGCCCGAGTGCGCGTGGTGGTGGCTGAGGTGGCGGATGGAGCGCTGCGGTATCGTGGCCACGGCTCGACTGCGGCGAAGGGCATGCGCAAGGGACTTGTGGCGGAGCTGGCTCCTGCCGCGCGATCCATCATCCAGGCAGCGGACATGGCGGAGCAAAACGCGAACGCCATCCTGGCGCACTGCGTGATCGGAGTGGGCGGCCCGCATGTGCGTGGCGTAAACAGTCGGGGTGGCATCAGCCTTGGCACGCGCATGCGCGAGATCACCCGTGAAGATGTGCGTGCAGCGGTCGATCGCGCCCGCGCCGTTTCCCTGCCTGCCGAACGCGAGCTCATCCATCTGCTTCCGCAGCAGTTCATCCTCGACGAACAGCCAGGCATCCACGATCCGGTGGGCATGATCGGCAATCGGCTGGAGGTGAATCTTCACCTCTGCACCTGCTCTGCCAGCGCAGCGCAGAGCCTGGTGACATGCGCGAACAAGGCGGGCCTCGAGGTTGCGGACACGGTCTTTGAAGGCGTGGCCGCAGCCGAAGCGACCGTCTCCGCGGACGAACGGGAGCTGGGCGCGTGTCTTATCGATATCGGAGCGGGCTCGTCGGAGGTTGTGGTCTTCTTCGAGGGCGCAGTAGCCCACACGGCCGTGATACCCATCGGCGGCGATCACTTCACCAACGACATCGCGGTGGGCTTGCATGTCTGCGTGGAAGAAGCAGAGTTCCTCAAGCAGCACTACGGCAACTGCGTTGTCACGGCGATCTCCTCATCCGCTGAGGTGGAGATCAGCGGCACGCCGGGTCACGGTCCACGCACGATTCCGCAGCGGCAGATCTGCGAGATTCTCGAGCCGCGCGGACGCGAGCTCTTTCACATGCTGCGTGACAATCTGCGCAGCGGTGGGGTGCTCGAGGCCTTGGGCGCGGGTTGCATTCTGACTGGCGGCGGGGCAAGGCTGGCGGGATTGCTCGACTCCGCGGAGAGCCTGCTGCATGTGCCCGCACGTCTGGGCTATCCCGCGGCGCTGTCGCGGATGCCGGAGGAGCTGGTGCAGCCGGAGTATGCGACAGCGATCGGCATGCTGCTTTATACGCACCGGACGCGGGTGCTGAAGGCGGCGGAAGACCACAGTCTGCGGGCGAAGCTGCGGGCGATCTTTGCCGGAAGTCTGTAGAGATTTCGGCGGGAAGTCTGAAAAGGCTGCAAGCCGCGACGCCCGATTCTGGGACTTTCTGAGCCTGTGGAGAAAAAGCACTAGAAAACCCGAGGAAACAGGAATAAAAGCAGTAATAGCACGGAAAACCGCAGCGAGATGGGAGCAGTGAGCCGATGAACAATCCAGAGGAGATCCGCATTCAGTACAACGACGAGATGCCGCGCGGCGCAAAGATCAAGGTAATTGGCGTGGGCGGCGGCGGCGGCAACGCGGTAAACCGCATGATTGCGGCCAAACTGGAAGGCGTCGAGTTCATCGCCGCAAATACGGATGTGCAGGCGCTGCAGCTTTCGCAGGCGCCGGT
>DASZGZ010000278.1:0-5435 GCA_035938355.1 Acidobacteriaceae bacterium | reverse complement strand
GAACCGCCTGTTGCGCGATTTCGCCAGTGCCCGTTCTGGGTTGCAGATGAGGATAGGTGACCGTGAACGTGGAGTCGTTGTACCGATGAGAAGATGAGGAGCCAGAAACCAGCATCGCCGCGAGCGGAGGCGGAGAATTCTCCGTGCCGCGGCGAGCTGAATATTCGCATGACTATTCACATATGAGGGAGTGGGAGGAATTGGAATGGTTTGCCCGCGGGTGCTCAGCGCGCAGAATCCGGAGCAAGCCGAGAGATTCTTCCCACCCTCAACAGTCTTGAAGAGGTTTTGGTGTGATGGAAAACTCAACCAGTTCCCTGCTCGAAAACTGGCCTGGGACAGAAATCAAAGCCTAGTGCGGCAGCTGACCGTGGCCGTGCAGCAGTTGCACGATGGCGAAGATGAGGAGCCAGAAACCCAGCATCGCGGCGAGGATGCGCAGGATAAGGACGGCGGCGCGGCGGTGGTCCAGATGACGTTTCCCGGCAGCAAGCGGGTCGAGGTTGGGATTGGTGATCCGGCGAAATCCGACGCCTGGGCCGAAGGCGGCCATGAGTACCAGTGCGACGCCGACGATGATGCGGACGTAGAGCACAGCGAAAGCTCCTTTCCCGGCTGCAAAAAGACGCCCCCGGCCTCTCCATAACTAGAACTAGATGCTGCGACGGGCTGGTATGCCACTGTAAACTAGCGATGGTGAGGACGTCATGAAGTGGTTCCGGTGGATATGGCTGGCGGGGACGCTGGCGCTGTTGGGTGAGGCGTTCTACCAGGCGATGTACCTGGCGCCGACCGAGGCGACCATGGGGGACATCCAGCGAATTTTTTATTACCACTTCCCGTCGGCGATGCTGACGTTCCTGTTTTTCTTTATCTGCCTAGCAGCGTCGATCGCGTATTTGGCGTTGCGGCATCGCCATCCACTGCGGGCCATGCATGCCGATGCGCTGGCGCTGGCGGCGGCAGAGATGGGCGTGGTGTTCTGCACGGCGGTGCTGATCCAGGGACCACTGTGGGCGCGACCGGTGTGGGGCATCTGGTGGACGTGGGACGCGCGGCTGACCAGCACGCTGGTGATGTGGCTCATTTATTGCTCCTACCTGCTGGTGCGGCGCTTTGCCGCTGGGCCGCAGATGCAGACGCTGGCGGCGGTGGTGGCGATCTTCGGGTATGCGGACGTCCCGATCGTCTACTACTCGACGCAATGGTGGCGCACACAACATCCTTCGCCGGTGATTGCGACGGGCGGGCTCGATCCCAGCATGTGGCCTGCGGTGTTTTGGAACCTTGGGGCGTGGCTAGCCTGGGGGCTGATGGTGATGGCCTTCCGCTACGCGATTGAGCGCAGACGGCAGCTACGGGAGCAGGATGAGGCGCTGCGCGCCCTGGAAGCGACGCTTGAGGCGACGCCGTGGAAGGAGAACGAGTGACGGCGCATCGGCATCTGGTGCTCGCGTATGTGCTGACATGGGTCCTGCAACTGAGCTATGTGGGTTTTCTGGCGATCAAGTGGCGGAGCGAGAAGCGCGCCGAACGCGCGTTGCGCCAGGAAAAATCCCCCATCTAAAGAATTCGGGGGATGGCACCTTCACGAGAATTCGGGGCATGGCACCTTCACGGTGTGCCTGCCGGCTTTCCCCCTACCGCATCCGAAAAGCGCGACTTAGACACCCAGGTAACTGAGGGCGTTCCGTTTGTATTTCCATTTTGGGAAAAAAGCAACGAAGCTGACTCGGAAGAGACAGCTTCGTTGTCCGAGGAAGGGTACCGCAAGGCGGATTGCAGTCCGCCGGAGCACACTTGCGTGACTCTAGCGGGGTAGACGGACGGACTTTCCGGGAAGTTTCAACGGGCACAGCCCGGAAAGGACCTACCCTCCCACCTTCGGGGGAGAATCTGAACTGGAAAGAGGGATTCAAGCTGGAGGCGGGTAGAGCGATGATCGTCGTGTCAGGAGCGGCCCCCCAAGAGCAGCGCCTGAAACAGCCGAACGGCGACAAGACCGAAGGCTCTCATCTCGACTAGCCTCCCAGAGGCCACCGGCGGGTGGCCTTCATTTTTGCCCGCTCATTGCCCCTGGTCAGACGGCGGCAGAGCACCCGAGGGCAGAGTGGCGAGCCATTCCTCTGGCGTGCGCACCTTTCCTTGAATCAGATCCAGCACCAGACCGTGCACGATCATCGCGCTTTGGGGACGATCCAGTCTCTCTGCTTTTGGTTTCTCTGCCTGCGCATTCTGCGGGAAGCGCACCATGAGGACAGGGCGCTGATCGAAGACGCCGCCGTCGGTCGCGCGCTCTTCGTCCTTGCTCCAGCCTGGCACGCCCCGCCAGAGCGGCACTCGCAACGAGTGGTCGGAGGAGACGATCAGGACAGTATCCGAAGCAGAGGGACTGGCGGCGATCGTTTTCAGAAACTGCGCCATCGCCTGGTCGGCGAGCACGAGGTTGCCCAGGTAATCGAAGGCATGCTCGCCGCCGGGGTTGCGCAGTAATCCGGGCGGATGCGGAACGGGCATATGTATGAAGGCGAGACGGATGTCGGAGTCGTCGATGAGGTCTTCTCCCGCATGCAGTATGTTGCTGTAATCGTCCTCGAGAGCGCGGTTGGGCGTCGTGTGATGCCAGAGCGCATCAAGCCGCGCTGCGAGGGGCAGCCCATCGCGCGCGTTTTCCCAACTGGACTGACGGCTGGAAAGGCGGCTGAAGAGCTCACCGGCGACGGACTGACCGAAGGTCCAGTAGCAGCGGTCCAGGACGGTATCCAGAATGCGGCAGTAGGGGTTGTACCAGCCGGCGACGCCGGTTCCCCAGCCCCGACGCTTGGCTGCAGCGAAGATAGTAGCGTCCTGATTGAAATGCTGCCAGGGCGCCTTCTCGCTGTGACGCAGGAGCATTCTTCCGTTAGCGTCACCTTCGACATCTGCGATCGGCTGACCAGATAGCAGCGACGGAAGGATGCGCTCTGTTTCATATCCGACGGGCGAGAGTTGAGAAAAGGCGATGCTCTCCCCGGCAAGCTTGGTGAAGGCCGGCAGATCGACTCCCGGCTGCGGGCGCTCGAATGCCTGCCTGTAGGAGAGTTCATCGAAAAGTATCCAGACGATGCGCGTCTGGCCGGGGCGCCACGCGTTGCGGACAGGACGGCTAAAACTGGCCTGTTCCACCGATGCGCCGCTGAAGCAGGCCATGACCAATCTTGGAAGGATGACCACGAGCACAGCGATGCCGCCAGCCGCGAAAAGGACGGCGGCGATGCGCACGCAGTAGTCATAAACGCGGGGCGTGAAGAGCAGCAGCGCGGCGAATACCGCCAGCGCGACTCCAGGCGCATAGGGCGCGAGGCGCAGGAGATGTCCGCGGAGGAAGGGATCACGCATGGTGGTGGAGATGTCGCGGGCGACGATCCATGCGGTGGCGAAGAAGACGGGCAGCCAGAGAAGCCGCTTGATGCGGGGGGCAGCGCGATCCAGCAGGGTGAAGGCGATGCCACCAAGAACCCCCAGCAGCAGCAGGTCAATCAGCATTCCCCGGGTGAGCATTGTGACCGGAAGAAGCTGGTGGTAGAACTGGCGCCGCGCCGGAGAGAGGAATTCTGCCAGAGGCGGAAGCAGATACAACATGGCGAGGCCGCCGCCCGCAAGCCAGGGTCGAATCTTCATCGTGCGGCTTTTCTCATCTTTCGTGCGGGTTTCTGAAGTGGCAAGGGGAACTGATTGCGGAGAATGTTTTCCAGTCTGTGCCGATGCCGGCTCTGTCGTTGCTTTCTGCATCATCGGATTTGCTGTTGTCCTCCAGTGAGGGCGACGATATGGGCATTGGGATGAAGCCGGTCACGAAACATTGTTTCGAGAATAGAAGGTTTCGGGACGATGGTGGCTGAAGGCGCATTCAATTATGGCTCTGCACATCCGTCGCTTCCTGCACCTCGGGGCTAACAAGCGCGAGATCCGCCGGAGTATGCACCTGGCCATGCAGCAGAGCATCCAGAATGCTATGAACCACCAGCAAGTTCAGCGGCTTCGCGATCACCTGGCCGCTGTCGCTGCGGGGCAGATGCACCATCAGGACGGGACGCTTGTCGAAGTGGCCGCCGTCGGTTGCGCGCGTTCCCTCCGCAGACCAGTCCTCAGTTCCCTGCCACATGAAGGTGCGCCAGGAGTGGTCGGAAGAGAGGATGAGAGTTGTGTTGTCCGCCGCCGGCGTGGCTTGGAGGATGCTGCGCAATTCGCCCAGAGTCTGATCGGCGAGCGCGAGGTTGTCCAGATACGTGCCGCGATCGCTGAGCTTGTGGAGTCTGCGGTCGAAGATTCCGGGGGGATGCGGCACTGGCAGATGTAGGAATACGAATCGGATGCGCGAGTCCCTGAGAATATCTTCGGCCTGTGCCATGACACCGGTGTAGTCGGAGCGGTGCCGCTCGGTGCGCACGGGGGCCGGCCGGTGCAGGAGGGAGTCGATTTTGCCGTGGGAAGGCAGCAACGCCAGCAGGTTTTTCGAGACGGAACTCGTGGAGACGAGACCGGCTGTGAGATCCGCGCGTCCAGGCTCCGCGTACTGCCACGAGCAACGATCGAGGACGTTGTGAAGGAGCCGGCAATAGGGGTTGTACCAACCTGCCACGCCGGTGGTCCAGCCCAGAGAACGGGCATCGGCAAAGATGGTGTCGTCCTGGTTGAAGCGCTGCCAGGGTCCGTCCGGCGTGGAACGGTAACTGGGAGGATCTGCATAGGGCTTGCGCATGGCAACGACGGGACGGCCCAGCAGAAGCGCGGGGAGGATATTCTCCGTGTCGTTGCCAACCGGCTGGAGCGCGGAGAAGGTGACGCTCGATTTTGCGAGGCTGTCGAAGTTGGGAAGGAATACATCGGATTGCCGGTGGTCGAAGACCTGATCGTAAGAGAGCTCATCCATCAGAATCCAGACGATGCGGGGCTCGGATGCCGGGACCGGAGGAAGAGCGGCGCGTTCGAAGCTGGCCTGTTCGCGCGGTTCGAAGCGAAGCGCGTGATATGCAATGCGGGGCACGATCACCAGGAGGCCGAATCCGCAGATCGCGTACACGACGCAGAGGCCGGCGATGCAGCGGTCCCAGGCGCGCGGAAGAAGCAGCAGTAACCCCAAGCCCAGGATGACTGCGACTGGGGTCAGCAAGTGGCCTATCTTCAAGGCCTGGAACGCGATGTTCGGCCAAGCCGCGAATGCGCCCGTCATGCAGCGGAAGAATAACCAGACCAGCAGGATCGCCGGAAAGAGCCAGACTGCGCGCCGCCACCGCAGGGGAAGCCGATCCAGCAGGAGAAAGCCGAGCGTTCCCCCGATCCACAGCAGGATGGTGCCGATCAGGATGGCGCGGTAGATGCTGGTCAGCGGATGGATGCGGTGATAAGCATCTCCGAGCGTTGGAGTGAGGAAGTTGCTGGCAAAGGGTGCGATA
>DASZGZ010000277.1:0-1688 GCA_035938355.1 Acidobacteriaceae bacterium | reverse complement strand
CGCGGCGTTCCTCGCGGCAGCCGAGGGCGCGCCGGTGGCCATGGAACATCTGCTTCAGGCCACACGGCAGGAGGCGATCAAGATTGAACGGCCGCTCTCCGATATGGAGATCCGGGGGTGGGTATGAGCCGAGTCATCGAGGTGAATATCGATCGCGTGGTGCTGCGCGGCATCGAGCCATCGGATCGGAAAGCCATGATCGAGGGATTGGAGGCAGAGCTATCGCGCATCCTTGCCGCTCCTCTCTCCGATGGGCGGAAGATCCAGTCGCTCCGGACGCCGGTGCTCAAGCTGGGACGCATGCCTCTTGAGCCTGGGCCGGCGGGTGGCAGGAAGTTTGGCAGCGGAGTGGCGCGCGCGATTGGAAGAGGGGTGAAGCCATGAGACACGTTTTGTTCACTCGGCAAAGGCCAGCTTGAACGGAAAGGAGTTTAGGCAATGGCGACTACCTCACCCATCTCACCGAAGCTGATCAAGGGCGGCATCGTGACGATGGACCCCGATACGTCCGTGGTCAAGAGCGTGATTGCGCTGCAGTACAACCCCGACTCGCTGTCGCGGACGCTGCAGATTCAGTCACTGCCGGGCGGACAGGATGGGGTGCGCGTGGACGTGCTGCGCCTGCGCGGGCCTGCCGTGGAAACAATCAAGATCGAGGCGGAGCTGGATGCCACGGACCAGCTTGAATTTCCCAATCAATTTCCGATTGCGGTGCAGTATGGGCTGCAGCCGCAACTGGCGCAGTTGGAGATGCTGATTAACCCGACGGTAGAGACGCTTCTGGCCGACGACGCGATGGCAAATGCGGGGACGCTCGAAATCATTCCTCTGGAACAGCCGCTCACGCTGTTCGTGTGGAGCAGAAGCCGCGTGGTCCCGATCCGCCTTACGGAATTTTCCATTACCGAAGAGGCCTTTGACACCGCGCTGAATCCGATTCGCGCCAAAGTGAGTCTGGGCATGCGGGTGTTGAACGTTGATGATCTGGGCTTCGCGCATCCGGGAGGTCATCTCTTTATGGCGTACCTGACGAACAAGGAAGCACTCGCCGCGCAGGCGACATCGGTTGCGCTCTCCGTACTTGGACTGGGAGGATTGCCATGAAGTATCCGATGCAGGCACTGACACAAATGGGCGTCTTGCCGCCGGTGAATTTCCCGACCGACAGCCGCTACTACGGCTCCGGCATTCTGCAGTACACGGCGCTGGATGGTCAGAGCATTCCGTACCTGGTGAGGAGATTTGTTCCGCAGCCCGGCGCTCCGAACTTTGTCACGATAGCGCGGCACTCGGTGCGCCAGGGCGACCGGCTGGACCTGATTGCTGCGAAGTATCTCGGCGATCCGCTGGTCTTCTGGATCATCTGCGATGCCAACGGAGCGATCCGTCCTCACGATCTTGTGGCTCAGCCCGGAAGAGTGCTGGCCATCACGACACCGCAGGGCGCGGGAGGAACGACGGGTGCTTAAGAGCGTTCAACTCACGTTGATGATGGGCCCCATCCTCCCGGTCACTGTGCCGCGGGTGGTGCTCGACGCGCTCGCCGAGGTGGAGGTGAAGGTGGAAGACGTGGGGCAGAGCGGCTTTCAGCTGGTATTCAGCATTGACAAGCAATCGCCGCTGCAGATCCTCTTCCTGCTCACCGGCGGTATGCCGCTGTTATTCATGCGTGTCATTCTCGTTGCCAC
>DASZGZ010000276.1:0-9760 GCA_035938355.1 Acidobacteriaceae bacterium | reverse complement strand
ATGGCTGATTCTGTTGCGCCGTATTCCTACGAAACACGCCTCAACATCCTGCACCAGCCGCTCGAGTTGATCGACGTAAAGGGTCTGGCGGACGCCTGCGAATTCAAATGGTTCAACCAGACGCTGTGCAAGGTCAACGAGTCGGTCGTGCGCGTGGGCGTTGTCGAAGGGGAATACCACTGGCATAAGCACGATGACGATGATGAGTTTTTCTATGTCGTCGAAGGTAAGCTGCTCATCGATCTTGAAGACCGCATCGTCGAACTCGCGCCCGGGCAGGGCTTCGTCGTGCCCAAAGGCATCGTGCATCGCACCCGCGCACCGAAGAGGACCGTAATCCTGATGGTAGAGAACGCGGGGATTATCCCCACCGGCGACTGACGGAGGAAACCTGGTCTCAAACTGCGATGGACCGTGACTCAATGTTTCCGTCCTGAAAGTGGTATCACGCAAATCGTCAGAATTGGCTCTATGGAAATACCAGAAGCGATGTCACTCTGGATTGCAAATCGGAGGAAGAATGACATCACTTGTGCGGTGGGGAAGTTATTTACTCTTGTGCTCCGCGAGCTGCTTTATGCCTTCATACGGGTTCTCGCAAACTGCCGCGCCCGCACCCTCGCGGCAAGCAACTGCTCAGCGGGATGGGCAGCATGATTTCGATTTCGAGCTGGGTACCTGGAAGATTCATCTGAAGCGTCTGCTGCATCCGCTGACCGGCTCGAACACCTGGAGTGAATTCGACGGCACTTCCGTGACGCGCAAGGTTTGGGAAGGCCGCGCGCAGCTGGAGGAATTTGAGACCAATGGCCCATCGGGGCGCGTGGAGGGCCTGACGCTGCGTCTTTACAATCCGGAATCGCGGCAGTGGAGCCTTTACTGGGCCAGCGGCAAGAGCGGCGCGCTTAGCCTGCCGGCGACGGTCGGCGAGTTCAACAACGGCCGCGGAGAGTTTTACGATCAGGAACCATTCAACGGCAGGATGATTTTTGTGCGGTTCAGCTGGTCAGAGATCACTCCCAACTCGGCCCATTTCGAGCAGGCATTCTCGGATGACGGCGGCAAGACCTGGGAAGTGAACTGGATCACGGACCAGACGCGCACCGAGGAAGCACCAGTCGAAGCCCATTGAACGGCTTTCAACCCCTTCAAGCACAACTCGCGTAGAATCAACCATGCAGGCGGGCTGGACGGCCGCTGCCGGGCACTTGTTGTCCGGGAGAGGAAAGTCCGAACTCCGCAGGGCAGTGTGCCGGATAACGTCCGGGACCGGCGCGTCAAGGCGCCGGGACGGCTAGTGCCACAGAGAAGATACCGCCACCGCGTGCAAGCGCGAGGGTAAGGGTGAAAAGGTGCGGTAAGAGCGCACCGCTCCGGCTGTAAAGCGCGGAGGCAGGGTAAACCCCACACGGAGCAAGACCAAATAGGGAGGGAGACCGCAGGCTGGCCCAAATGCCTGCAGTCGCGTGCCGGCCCGGCGCGCCCACGTGGGCCCTTCATCGGTTCGCCGATGAAGCGGAAACCTCCGGGTAGGTCGCTGATGAACGTCGGCAGCAATGCCGCGTCTAGAGGAATGGCCGTCCTCGACAGAATTCGGCTTACAGGCCCGCCTGCGAATTTCTCTTACCCCTCAATAAAACGGGCTTACCATGCTGCGTACCGGAAATCTGCCCTGGCCGCGCACGCGGCACGGCATACCCATTGGGAGGGAAGATGTTTCATCTGCTGTGGGAGGCGATCATAGGGCTCATCGTCGGCGCTCTGGCCAAGTTCATCATGCCGGGCAAGGATCCAGGCGGCATTATCGTGACCATGCTGCTTGGCATTGCGGGTGCATTGTTCGCGGGATGGCTTGGGAAAGTCATCGGCTGGTACAAAGAGGGTCAGAGCGCAGGTTTCATTGCGTCCTTGATCGGTGCGCTCATCCTGCTCGGCATCTACCGGATGTTCAAGGGCAAAACAGCCACCGCGTAGGGATGCAGCATGTTTATTTGGAAAACGAAAAGGCCCCAGCCAGTGCTGGAGCCTTTTCGTTTGTCTCACACCGGCCTTACGCCGGGTTTCTAAGCGGAGAGTTCAAGCAGCCTTCTTAATCAGCCCGTTCGGGTTCAGTACAAACTTTTTCGCCACTCCCTTGTCGAAGTCCTTGTAGCCCTGCGGCGCGTCGTCCAGCGGAATCACCGTTGCATTCACAATCTTCGCAACCGGTATCCGATCGTGCAGGATCGCCTGCATCAACTGCCGGTTGTACTGCAACACCGGTGCCTGTCCGGTATGGAAGTGCAGCGACTTCGACCAGCCTTTGCCGATGCGCAGCTTTAGCATGCCTTTCTTGGCGTCCTCATTCACGCCGCCCGGATCTTCGACCACATACAGGCCCGGAATCCCCAGCCCGCCGGCGACGAAGGTGATCTCCATCAGCTCATTCAGCACCGCTGCCGGCGCAGCTTCGCCCTTTGAGCCATGCCCGCTGGCTTCAAAGCCCACGGCGTCTATCGCGGCATCCACCACCGGCTCGCCCAGGATTTCCGCGATCTGCTCACCCAGCTTGTCGTGCTTCGAGATATCGACCGTCTCAAAGCCCACCTTCTTCGCGTGCGCCAGCCTCTCCGCCAGGCGGTCGCCGATGATGATCACCGCCGCGCCCAAAATCTGCGCGCTCGCCGCCGCCGCCAGCCCTACCGGACCAGCACCCGCGATATAGACGGTAGACCCTACACCCACGCCCGCCGTTACCGCGCCATGGAAGCCCGTCGGCAGAATGTCCGACAGCATGGTCAGGTCGGTAATCTTCTCCATAGCCTGTTCCTTGTTGGGAAACTTCAGAAGGTTGAAGTCGGCATAGGGAACGAGCACATAATTCGCCTGTCCGCCGATCCAGCCGCCCATATCCACATAGCCGTAGGCTCCGCCCGGCTGCTGCTTGTTCACGTTCAGGCACACGCCGGTATTGCGTTCGCGGCAGGCGCGGCAGCGTCCGCACGCCACGTTGAAGGGCACAGAGACCAAGTCGCCGACGTTGAGAAACTCGACATCCTTGCCCTTCTCGATGATTTCGCCGGTAATCTCGTGCCCCAGCACAATGCCCTTAGGCGCCGTGGTGCGACCGCGCACCATGTGCTGGTCCGAGCCGCAGATGTTGGTCGAAACAATCCGCAAAATCACGCCATGCTCAATGGGTTTCCCCTGCGGATTCTGCATCTTCGGGTAGTCGATGCTCTGCACTTCCACCTTGTTCGGCCCAAGATAGACAACTCCGTGATTCGTGGCCATGGCGGTACTGCTCCTTTCAGGTAAAGGCGAATGGTTCCGCGCTGCGCACTCTCTTCCGCAGCCCGACCGGGAAGATGTCCGGGCCAATCGCCGGACGCTTTCGGGAAAACTCGCGGGAGGGCGGTCACTCCAGACGCACCACTCGTCCCATCTCTCTGTTGGAACGGAAAAGTCTTCGTGAACGTTGCCCACGCCGGACCGCTGAGGGAACCTTCAGGCTGTTAAACTCGTTCCACTCCCTGGAACATCCTTATATGGCATTCCGAGAAGCCATCCGTATCGCGCTGCAATCGCTCTGGGCGAACAAGCTGCGCTCCATCCTCACCCTCATCGGTATGGTCATCGGTGTGGCCTCGGTCATCATGGTCATCACGCTGGCGGCCGGCGCCAACAAGTTTGTCGCGACCAAGGTCTACGGCTATGGCGCGGACGTCTTCACGGCGTCCAAGCAGCCCTCCGTCATCTTCAGTGACGCGGAATACATGAAGTACCAGAAGCGCAAAGATCTGAAATACGAGGCATATGAGGCGATCGCGGAGCGCTGCGACGCCTGCTCCGCCACCGGCGCTATGGCCAACGCCACCGGCTCCGTCGTCTACGGCACCCACTCCGCCCCGGACATCGACATTCGCGGGTGGACCGCGGATATGCCCTCCATCTACGACATCAACATCGAACGAGGCCGCGCCTTCACTCCCGGCGAAGAGGCGCGCCGCATACATATCGCTCTGATCGGTCCCGACATTGTCGATAACCAAATGGGCGGTGAAGACCCGCTGGGCAAGGAAATCCGCGTAGACGGCGAGCACTATACGGTCATCGGCGTCGGCGAGCGTAAAGGCAAGACGCTCGGCCAGAGCCAGGACAACTGGGTCGCCATCCCCCTCACCACCTTCCTCGATACCCACGGCGCCAACCGCAGCCTCACCCTCTATGCCCGCGCCCACGGGGTCGGCGATCCCCTCGAACTCGCTTCGGACCAGGTGCGCGTCATCCTGCGCTCCATCCGCCACGACGCCCCCGGTGCAGAGGACAGCTTCTCCGTCGACACCAATCAGACCTTCGTCGGTATCTGGCAGAGCATCAGCTCCAGCTTCTTTGCCGTCTTCATCTCGCTCGCCGCTATCTCGCTGGTCGTCGGCGGCATCGTCATCATGAACATCATGCTGGTCTCGGTCACCGAACGCACGCGCGAGATCGGTGTGCGGAAGGCGCTTGGCGCCCGCCGCGGCGACGTCATGTCGCAATTCCTGATCGAAGCGGCGACCATGTCCTTCTTCGGTGGAATCATCGGCGTGATATGCGGAATTCTTGTGGCGAAGACGATCACGCTCATTATCGGTTTTCCCTCGGATATCCAGATGTGGTCAGTGATTCTTGGCCTCGGCGTGGCCACCTCGGTGGGCATCTTCTTCGGCGTCTACCCTGCGAGAAAAGCGTCCAGGCTGGATCCTATCGTTGCCTTGCGGGCCGAATTGTAACCAGCAGCAGCTCAGGAGTAATCCATGCGGTGGAGTGACGGAAAAGAGGCGGTGAGGATGGCGGTGGATACGCTGCGCACAAACAAGCTGCGCTCCGGCCTCACCATCCTCGGCATCATGATCGGCGTCACCACCGTCATCCTCATCTCCTCGGTCATCAATGGCCTCACCTACAACGTCAACGACCTCATCAAGTCGCTCGGCACCAACGTCTTCTGGGTCTTCCGCTTTCAAGTCTTCGGGAACCGCCCGACACAGGAGATGCTCGCCCGCCGCCAGCTTACCTACGAAGACGCGGTCGCCCTCCGCGATCTGCCGCATGTCCTCGCCGTCGATCCCTCGCAGCAGTACCGCGCCCCTACCGGCCGGCTCGGCAGCTTCTCCATCAAGTACAACGGCCACAAACTCTCCAACACGATGCTCGAGGGCGACTCCGAGCAGCAGCCGCTGGTCTATGACATCGACCTTGAAGAAGGCCGGTTCTTCACCGACGAAGAGGAGAAACGCCGTGCCAACGTCGTCGTCCTCGGTCATGACGCCGCGCAGGAGCTTTTCGGTCAGGAATCCGCTATCGGGAAGGAAGTGGATATTGAAGGCGACATCTTCACTGTCGTCGGTGTCCTCGCCAAGCAGAAGCAGGTCTTTGGCGGGGGCAAAAATCCTGCAGACAACGCCGCCCACTTCCCGCTCTTCACCTTCCGCAAGATCCATCCGGAGATCCTCGATTACTGGATCAGCGTGAAGTACGACGACGCGAAGAACAAAGTCGCCGTCGAAGACGAAATTCGCGAGATGCTCCGCCGCCGCCGCAAGGTCCACACGGACCAGCCCGACAACTTCGCTATCTTCACCTCGGACGGCCTGCTCGAGCTCTGGAACTCGCTTACGGGCGGCCTCTTCGTCTTTCTCGTCGGGGTCTCGAGTGTCGGCCTCATGGTGGGGGGCGTCGGCGTCATGAACATCATGCTGGTCTCGGTCACGGAGCGAACGCGGGAGATCGGGATCCGCAAGGCTCTCGGCGCAACCCGGCGCACCATCATGCTGCAATTCACTCTGGAAGCCATGACCCTCTGCGCCTTCGGCGGGGTGATCGGTATCCTCATCGGCGCCCTGCTCACCCTGGTGCTCAAGCTCACCCTTGGCACCGTGTTGCCTGCACAGATGTCCGCCATCTGGGCCATGACCGCGTTCACCGTCTCCTGCGTTATCGGCCTCGTTTTCGGCATCTACCCCGCCTGGAAGGCCGCCACACTAGATCCCATCGAGGCCCTCCGCTACGAATAGCCGCGCTGACTAGCCCGACGTGGGCGACGAAGCGACTATAGATATTGAACCTGACTACTGCGCCTCAGGTGTGTTCGCCGTGCGGCAGGCACTAAACTCAAATCCTTGAACGTCACCCTCACAGCCACCATCGTCGCCGGCGTCACCACCGTGCTTGCCTGGGCCGGCATCGGCTACTACCTCCTCGCCCTGTGGAGCGCCCGCGCCTTTGTTCACAACCTCCGCCACCCGCGCCCCGCCTACACACCCCCTGTCAGCATCCTGAAGCCGGTCCGCGGCCTCGATCACGAGATGTACTCCGCCTTCGCCAGCCATTGCCGCCAGGACTATGCCGGTGAATACGAGATCCTCTTCGGCGTCAGCTCACTTAGCGACCCCGCCCTCGTCGCCGTCCGCCAGCTTCAGGAGGAGTTTCCCGATCATGCCATCCGCATCATCGAATGCCCCGAGGTTCTGGGCGCCAACGGCAAGGTATCTAACCTTGTCCAGATGCTTCCGCACGCGCGCCATCCCTACGTCGTCATCAACGACAGCGATATCGTCGTCTCTCCCCACTACCTCGCAAAGGTTATGTCCGGCTTCGCGCTCACGCCCGAGCACAAGCATCCCGTCGGCATGGTCACCGCGCCCTATCGGGGACGCGCCCACGGCAAACCGCGCCGGGAGCCTACTCTTGGCTCGCGCATGGAGGCCCTCGGTATCTCCACCGACTTCTTTCCCGGGGTGCTCACCGCTCGTTTCATCGAAGGCGGCATCCACTTCGGCCTCGGCTCGACGCTCGCGGTTTCACGCGAAGCACTCGACCGTATCGACGGCCTTGCCCCGCTGGTCGACTACCTGGCCGATGACTACGAACTCGGAGCGCGCATCGCCGCCGCGGGCTTCGATGTCGAACTCTCCGCAGAGGTCGTCGAAACCTGGGTGCCTCCGTATGACGTGGCCGGATTTTTTCAGCATCAACTCCGCTGGTCCCGCTCCACCAGGGACTCTCGCCGATGGGGCTACACCGGCCTGCTCTTTACCTTCGGACTTCCCTGGGCCTTCTGCAATCTCATCGCGACCGGCCTCAGCCTGGAGTCCGTCGCGCTCTTCGTTCTTGCGCTTCTCGTGCGCATCGCTCTCGCGCTGGTCGTCGGCGTCGGCATCCTCGGCGATACCCAGGTCCTCCGCGATCTCCTCCTGCTCCTGCCCCGCGACCTGATCGGGCTCGCCCTCTGGGCCTGGAGCTTCGCCGGCGACACCGTGACCTGGCGCGGCGAGCGTTTTCTGCTCAAACGCGGAAAACTCGCTCGGATCTGATCTACTGCCCCGTCGCGACACCCTGTCTTATTGAGGATGCGCCGCAGAATCTGTGGTGAAGCGCTTCAGCGGATGCGCTTCGGTATTGAAGACGAATCTGCTCCACTCGACCGTGTCTTGCGGGGCATAGAGCAGATAGAGGTACTTGAGCGTCTCGGCGAAGAAGAAGCTCTCCATCTCGTCCTTCTGCTGTTTGGTGCGGACGTCGGTGAGCGCGGCGTAGGCCTCGGGCGTGCGGCACCAGCGGACAAGCGAGTCGAAGTAGTCCTGGCCCATGTGCAGGTAGAGGGGGTCGCCGGTGAGGTGGTGCAGGTAGTAGGTGGACTCGATGATCTCCGGGCGCAGCGGATAGCCAGCATCGGGTGTGGAGAGCCGGATGTAGTCGAGCGTGTCCGGTTCGATGCCGTACAGCGTCCACATCTGGAAGCTGGAGCGCTGCAGAGCTTCGGCGCGGGGCAGGTCGCCGCCCAGGGCCAGTACCGCGGGAAAGAAAGCGTCGAGCGCGCCGTAGTCGTGGGATTTGCGCGCGCCGGTGCGCATGTCGGCTTGTCCGTACCAGAGGCCGAGGCGCGTCTGCTCCGCCAGGTAATTGTTGATGGCGACGATGCTCTTTTGCCACATCTCCAGGCAGTCGCGATCGCCGAAGAGCAGCCAGCTCTTGAGCAGGTATTCGTCGAAGGAATCGATGCCGCCGCTGATGGTGGAGGTAGAGTCAGTCCAGTCGCCGGTTTCGACATTGATGCCGAGGCCGACCAGGTCCAAAGAAGACCGGCGCTTCCACAGCTCGGTCATCGCGCGCTTGGCGGTGTCGTAGTAGACGGGGTCGCCGGTGAGCTTCGAGAGCGTGCCGAACTCCGGCAGCAGCGCAACTTCGGCCGGATTGGTGACAGCGCCGCGGACCTTGCCGGTGCGCAGGTTGACGAACTCGTAGGGCATGCCGGTGGGCGAGTGGAAGGCGGGCAGCAGGCGGCGGCCCAGGTCGGTGGCGAGTTTGAGAAGCTGCGGATCGTTGGTGGCCTCGTACTCGCTGAGCAGGCCGCCGAGGCAGCGGATGGTGATCTCGAAGTTTTTGACGTAGATGTCCTGATCGAAGGAGAGGTGCTTGTCGATGTCCTGCTGCGTTTCGGCTGCCTCCTTATCGAGACCCATCAGCACCATGGTGTCGAGGCCATCGATCTGGCTCATGTGCAGGGAGACGCCATACCAGTCGTGGGGCTTTTTGGAGAGCGGCATCAGTGCATCGTGGCCCCAGGCATAGGTGCGATAGCCCTGCCAGGCGTGGAGGTATTCGGCGCGGACTCGGGCGGCCATGGCCTCGCTGTCGGCGGGCGTGCCGAGAGTTGGGGCGGGTTGGGCGATGGCCGCGACGCACACGGATAGCAGTGCGAAGATGCTCCATTTACGGAATGGCGCGAAACGAAGCAGAAGACTCGTGTAATTCGGTTCGCCAGCTGCAGACGGTCGGCCGGTGTTCGCGTTTTCGATCCTACTTATCATGCCCACGCACTCCCGTTGATTGCCCTTCCATGCTATCTGCTGCTCGGAATGCCTGGATAGACAGGGGGCGATGAAGACAGCACACTGGAGGCAATCCATAGACGCACGGGAGCTAACGTGAACCGCCGTGAATTCGCCCGTATTTCCGCCTTGTCGCTCGCTGCAACGCAGCTTTCACCAGCCGCCTCTTCGCAGCCGCAACGCAAGATTGGCTATGCGCCGGTTGGTCTGGGGCAGATATCCAGTATCTTTATGCGGGCGGTTGCCAACTCATCGACGACCAAGATCACAGGGCTGGTCAGCGGGCATCCAGAGAAGGCTGCAAAGTTCGCTGATATGTACGGTGTGCCACGCACTTCCATCTATAACTACGAAGATTTCGACCGCATCCGCGAAAATAAGGACATCGACGCGACTTACATCGGTCTGCCGAACTCCATGCACAAGGAGTTCACGATCCGCTCCGCTCAGGCGGGAAAGCATGTGCTGTGCGAGAAGCCGATGGCCGTTTCTTCGGCGGAGTGCCGCGAGATGATCGCCGAGTGCCGCAAGGCGAATGTGAAGCTGATGATCGCCTACCGAATTCACTATGACCCCACCCATCTGAAAGCTACCGATCTCATCAGGCAGGGGCGAATTGGGGATATTCAGTACTGCGAGGGCAACTTCGGCAGCTATTTTCAGGCAAACCAATGGCGGCTTACGCGTGCCATGGGCGGCGGCGGACCGCTGATGGACATGGGGATCTATCCGCTGAACACAATCCGGTTTTATACGGGGGTCGAGCCCGTCCGCTTTGCAGCGCTCACCAGCACAATGGATCGTCAGAGTGGCCGCTTCAAGGACGTCGAGGAGTCACTTTCGTGGACGATGGAGATGTCGTCCGGTGTTCTGGCCAATTGCGCGACCAGCTACACTACGCGGCT
>DASZGZ010000275.1:0-3490 GCA_035938355.1 Acidobacteriaceae bacterium | reverse complement strand
CAATGAACTACTGCAGCAGTTCTATGCCTACGGAGTCGTCGGCATCTTCATGCTGATTGCGATATACGGCAGCGTCTGGCGGCAGATTCGCCGGCTCTCCGATCCTTCTTTGCGAACATTCTTTCTCGGCATGCTGCTGTTCGTCATCGTGCGCTGCGCTGCCGATACCGAGGTTTTCGATCTTTCGCTGCCCATGTGGTTCATCGCCATGCTGGGTGCACTCATGCACCAGCTTCGAAATCGGCCGGAGGTGGTTGCGTGAAGGTTGTTATCGCGCTTGCGTCGTCTTCTGGTCAGCTGTCAGGCGTCCAGCGGCATGCCATCAGCCTGGCGCGATGCCTGCTCACGCGGGAACGGATCACTGCCGTGCATCTGATCGCAGCTCCCTGGCAGCAGGAGTTCGTGCGCGATGCCGCGCCGCGCGGCGATGCGCGTCTGCATCTGCACACGGCGCGCGTCCGCAACAATTCGCTCAGCCGGAACCTGTGGTACTACGCCGAGCTTCCGCGAATTGCGACGCGGCTCGGCGCGGACATCGTTCACCTCGGCTATCCCACCCCGCTGAACGAGCGTGCATATCACTGCCCTACGGTGGTAACGCTCCACGATCTCTACCCCTACGATGTTCCGGAAAACTTTGGCTTCCCCAAGGTGCTGTTCAATCAGCTGGTGCTGCGGCGGTGCCTGCAGGCGGTGGACGCGATTGCATGTGTCTCGCAAAGCACACTCGATCGCCTGGAGGGAATTGAGCCGCGGTTGGCCCTCGCAAAAGCCACCGTCATCCATAACAGCGTCGCTCCACAGCGTCGTGTCTCCGCATCGAGCCCGTTGCCGCATTGGGATGGGGAACCGTTTTTGCTGTGCGTTGCACAACATCGCCGCAACAAGAACATCCTCTTCCTTCTGCGTGTCTTCGATCGTCTTCTGCGGAGTGGACGCATCGCATATGAAACACGTCTGGTCATCGTGGGCATTCCAGGACCGGAGACGAACGCGATACGCTGTTTCATCGCGGCCGCGGGCATCGGAGACCGTGTTGTCCTGCTCAATGGTCTCTCGGAAGAAGAGCTGCAATGGTGCTATCGGAGGTGCGCGCTCCTGCTTGCGCCATCGCTCACGGAAGGCTTCGGCCTCCCCGTAGCAGAAGCGCTGCTGGCAGGATGCCGCGTCATCTGTTCCGACATTCCGGCCTTTCGCGAAATCGGCGCAGACCGTTGTCTATACATCCCGCTGAACGCAAGGGCTGAAGAGGCCTTTTGCGACGCTGCTTCTGCTGCCATCCGGGAACCTTCGCCGAAGCCGGTCGCGCTGCCGCAACTCTCCGCGCCGTGGATTGCGGAACAGTATTTCCAGCTCTATCACTTACTTCTTTTTCCCGCATCGGCATCCGACACACCCGCACGCCGCGCCGAGATGCGGATATCACAAGGGGACTAGGTCATATGAAACGCAGCAAACAACGTCCAGCCGCCAAACTCCTTGGCATCTCCGTGGAAGCTCTCGACATGGAACTTGCCCTCAGTCGTATCGCCAGGGAACTTGAAGCGCGCCGTAAGGGATACATCTGCATGGCAGGCGTGCACGGCATCATGGAGGCGTTTCGCGATTCCAAATTGGCCGCCATCTATGCCGGCTCCAGCATCACTGTGCCCGATGGCACGCCGACAGTTTGGGTCGGCCGGTTGCAGGGGCACAAAGCGATGCAGCGCGTGGCTGGCCCGGACCTCATGCTGGAAGTCTTCCGCCGCAAACAGTTCGCTGGATGCACGCATTTCCTGTACGGCGGCGAGGAGCACGTCGCGGAGCAATTACGGGAGCGGTTCACGCGCCTCTATCCCTGGGCGCGCATCGTCGGCACGTACACTCCGCCCTTTCGTGATCTCAACGCGGAAGAGGAAGAGTCCCTCATCGCCCGCATACGCCAGCTGAAGCCGGACATCATCTGGGTCGGCATAAGCACACCCAAGCAGGAGCGCTTCATGCATCGCTACCTGCATCTGCTCGATACCACGCTCATGTTTGGCGTCGGCGCGGCTTACGATTTTCACACCGGCCGCATCCAGGATGCGCCGCAGTGGATGAAGACGATCGGAATGCAATGGCTGCATCGACTTCTGCAGGACCCGCGCCGCTTGTGGAAGCGATATTTTCGGAATAATCCGGCATTCCTGTGGCATATCGCTCTGCAACTCAGCGGTCTGCGCCACTACCCGGCCACCACGCTCGAGTATCTGCCTGTGCCACTCAATCCTGACCTTCCGTTGCATGCCGACAGCGATATCGCTCAAATGGCGACGTCTGCAGCCCGACTGCAAAAGTTAGGCAGCTAGATATCGGCCCCCATGAAGACAAAAGCATGTGATCAAAGAAGAGACTCGGACGTAACAGGCCCGGGCGCAAATGCCCGGGCCTGTCATTATTCAGCCGCAGCGCGGCCGAGTGAGTGTTAGCGACCTGATCCGGTATCTGGTGGCGAGACGGAAGCGCTGAACGCTCCCTGCTGCCTGTTCTACTCGCACTCTTCGCGGGAGTGTTGGCTATGCCAACGAACGCTCGCTCCCGATCAGTGGGGTCAACTCTTCCCGCAGCGGACGAGCCGCGTTGATGTGGGCGGGTCGTTATCTTTTCAGATAACTCAGGCTGTTACCAATCTGATCTTCCACGGATCGTGACCAGGTGCAGCACGCCGCGCGATCTATAGAAGTGAATCGCTTTAGAAGGGAATCGCGGAGAAGGAATCGCTGGAGCGAACCTAGTTCCAGCGATGCGCGGGCTCGGTCCAGCCAAAGGCGCCTGGGATCACGCGCAACTCAGCCGTAGCTGCGTCATTGAAATAGATTGAAACAATGTCGAAGCGGACGTGCTTCGGCTGTTCGCGCAGGCCACTCATGTAGAGCCGCGCCATCCGCCGGATCATGCGCCGTTTGTCTGCGTCGACGGCCGATTCCGCCGTCGCGACGTCGAAGCGGCTACGCGTCTTCACTTCTACGAAGCAGAGAGTATCGCCTTCCCAGCACACCAGGTCCAAATCCCCTGGCTGGCGTGAGGAGCGCCAGCGCCGGGCCACGACCATGCAGCCCTTTTTGCGCAGATGGAAGTAGGCAGCTTCCTCGCCTTGATCGCCCAGGCTCAGGTGCGCGGTCTTGTCCTGCCGCGGGTGTGTGCCGCGCCCCGACCACCGGTCGATTTCCGGTATCAGGAGTTCCAGCATCCGGACCCGCTCTGTCGCCAAGCGTGTCATGACGTCATTCTGCGGCGTAAGGTTTCCCAAGGGAATGTTACTTAGGTCGCAGAGCCTTCCCGGGCGGCGGTATGTGTCGTACGAGGAAGGCAGCACTCTGGACCCGTTTCGGGACCGACTTCCACGGAAACAGTGCAGGTGTTATTACCGGCGGCATGCCACTCACCCGGGTGGTGCATCGGGCTCACGGTGGATCGGTTGCTACGCTCCCGGACATGGGAACTTACCACGTCCTTGCCTCGGGTACCG
>DASZGZ010000274.1:0-5106 GCA_035938355.1 Acidobacteriaceae bacterium | reverse complement strand
GACGGTCCCGTCTCAGTGCGCCGCGCCTATACCTGCCGCGAACTCACCCACATGCTTGAGAACACGGGCCGCAGCTTCCTTCTCGAGCGCGCGTGGCTCTATCGGCTCGGCGCAGTGCTCTGGTGCGACGCGCGTTGATGTCCCTGATGTCTGATGTCCTTGATGTCAGGGAAGGAAGCGCTAAAGAGACCTGCTTTATCTTTACCGCTAGGAATCAGTGCCCGGCACAGCTCCATCGCCGCACGCCTCTGTCAGTGCACCACGAATCCCTTCACCGCAATGCCGCTCGGCTTCTCTCCCAGGGGAAGCAGTGTGAACAGCGCATGCGTCTTGGTGCGCACCATCGCAAGATCGTTCGATCTCGAGTCCACCACCATCAGCAGGTGTCCTGCGGTTGAGAGCGCAACGGCATCCGGCCCTTCGCCCACCGAGACGTTTTCGAGCAGCCGGCCATCGTCAATGCCGTACAGGCTTACTGTCCCGCTACCGAAGTCCGTCACCCACAGCAACGAGTTGTCTAGCGTCGCGATGCCTTGCGAAGGCTGCATCCCCACCTGGTAGGTGCCGCCCACCTCGTTGGTGCCCGTGGCAATCTCGGAGATCGAGTTTCCACCAAAGTTGGTTGCAAACGCTTCGCCGCCATCCGGCTTCAGCACCACGCCGGTCGGCGTCGCCCCCACATCCAGAAGCGCCAGCAGCCGGTCCGGCTTCGCGCTCACGCCGGGGCTTGCTGCGCGCGCAAGACCCACCACCATCACCTGGTGACCACCGGAGCAGGCCACGAAGGCTTTCGTCGAATCCGGCAGCATGGTCACCGCGGTCGCGCCCGGGCAGCCGGAAAAAAAGGCGCGCACCCGATTGAGCTTCGGGTCCACCACGCTGACACTGCCGCTCTTCTCATTGCTCACCACCAGGGCGCTGCCGTCCGGCGCAATGCGGGCCACGCCCGGCCCCTCTCCCACCCCGATCGTTGCCGTCACGCGCCGCTGGTCCAGGTCGATGATCGAGACGTTATTCGCGCCCGAATTCGCCACATAGGCAGTGCGGCCGTCACGCGCGACATCGATCGCATACGGAGTCCGGTCCACCGCGATCGTCGCCGCCACCTCGTTGCGCGTCGTGTCGATCACGCTCACCGAACCCGAGTCCGCGTTCACCGCGTAGACCTCATTGCGCGCCGGGTTTGCGGCAATGCCCACCGGCCGCCGCCCCACACCGATTACGCGGTCCTGCCGCAGGTTCACTACATCCAGCACCGTCACGGTGTTGCTGCCGCTGTTCGTCACGTACGCGAACTCGCGATAGTTCCTTGGGTAAAGAGGGAAGTCATGCTTACGGCAGCCGCTCAGGGACACCACCGCGCAGACCGCCCATGCAAGGCACATGCCTCGCGTTCGACGCCGTAATCCTGCGGAAAAAGGTGGGTCAGCGCGCAGCAGGGAGCGCGGCCCCTTCCTGCGCCGTTATCTCGATACCGTTTGGAATCCGCCGGTGCACCACCTCCGCGATTCGCGAGCACTCCTCCATCAACTGCCCAAACTGCTCTGGATAGAGCGATTGCGCTCCGTCGGAAAGGGCCTTGTCCGGGGACGGGTGCACCTCGACGATCAGCCCGTCGCAGCCCACCGCCACTGCCGCCCGCGCCAGGGGCAGCACTTTATCCCGCTTGCCGGTGCCGTGGCTCGGGTCCACGATGATCGGCAGGTGGCTCAGCCGCTGCACCGCGGGAACAATGCTCAGGTCCAGCGTGTTGCGCGTGTGATCGGTAAAGGTGCGGATCCCGCGTTCGCACAGCGCCACCTGGTAGTTGCCTTCGCTCATCACGTATTCGGCCGCCATCAGCAGCTCTTCGAGCGTCGCGGAGAGTCCGCGCTTCAAGAGCACCGGCAGCTTCGACCGCCCGGCGCGCTTCAGCAGGGAATAGTTCTGCATATTCCGGGCGCCGATCTGGATCATGTCGGCGTACTCCTCGACCAGCTCCAGCGATTCGTTGTCCAGCGCCTCGGTCACAATGCGCAGCCCGAAGCGCTCCCGCACCTCGGCCATAATGCGCAGTCCGGCCTCGCCCATGCCCTGGAAGGCATATGGGGAGGTGCGCGGCTTGTACGCCCCGCCGCGCAGGAACTGCGCTCCCGCCCTGGCTACCTGCTCGGCTACGGCAAAAGCCTGCTCCCGGCTCTCAATCGAGCATGGTCCGGCGATCACGGCAATGTTCTTGCCGCCGATCGTGGCATTCGTGCCCGGGAAGCGGATCACCGTATCCTCTTCCTTCACATCGCGGCTGACCAGTTTGTAGGGCTTGGAGACTTTGATTACTTCGGCTACGCCGGGCAGCTCCGCCAGCGCGTCCTGTTCCACCGCACCCTGGTTTCCCGTGATGCCGATCGCCGTCCGCTGTGCCCCGGGCATGGGGTGCGGCCGGTATCCGAGCGTTTCGATCTGCTCACAAACGGCCTGAATCTCCGCGGCCGTCGCCTGCGGCTTCATAACTACGAGCATGGCTTGTCTTTGGTCCTCTCCGGGCAACACCCAGTGTACCGGGGCGTTCTATCTCCGGTAAATACAAGAAAAGGCGGCTAGATAATCAACATAAACTGCAATTTTACTAACTAAAAACTGGAACTTTTCCTGTGCCCTGCACGTCGAAATCGGATACAACTTGGATTAAGGATTCTTGAAGAGTCCGCAAAAAGTGTTAAAAGTCCGTAAAATACTTGCTGCTGTTTCCAACTACCTTGCGTTGTTGCGAACAATTTCAAAGGGGGTTTTCACCCGTGCGTTCTTTCTCCCGCACATTGCTCATCCTGCTGGCCGGCGCTCAGTTCATCACACTCGCTATTGCATTTCAGAAGCCCGCTTACGCCTACGCCGATCCGGGTTCCGGACTTCTCTTTCTGCAGGTCGCCGGTTCCATGGCCGCGGGCGCTCTCTTCATCGTTCGCTCCAAGTTGCGCAAACTCTTCCACCTGGGCAAGAACCGGGTTGAGGAGCCGGCTGTCGAGCAGGGCCAAGAAATCCAGCAATGATCCTCAGTGCCGTCCCCTCCGGCGGAACCTTTCGCGATCCGGCGGGCTCTCTCTATTTTGATGAGGCCAAAGTCCTCCGTCACGTCCGTCCAGCATTTGTAGCGGAGGCAGAGTCGTTTCTCGACTCCGCACTCGCCCGTAAGTGGATGCAAAGCGGCCGTATGGTCTCGACCGTCATTGCTGCACGAGAGTCGGATGGCTCGCTCCTGCTCGAGCACGAGCGCATCGACTATCCAACCTACCCCTGGGAGTGGACGCCCGGACAGTGGGCCGCTGCCGGTGAGCTGACGCTCGATCTCTGCGAGGAATCGCTTGCCGCCGGGTTAATCCTCAAGGACGCGACTCCGCTCAATGTACTGTTTCGCAATGCTGACCCGGTCTTCGTCGATGTGCTCTCCTTCGACAAGCGCAAGCCGGGAAATCCCATCTGGCTTGCCTACGGCCAGTTCGTCCGCACATTCCTGTTGCCCCTCGCGGCGAACCGGTATCTCGGGTGGCCCCTGGCAGCCTCTATTGAGCGCCGTGACGGTTACGAACCATCCGACCTCTACCCCTACCTGCCGCTCTTCCGCCGCTGGACGGCGCCCATGCGCTCGCTCGTCACGCTCCCGCATCTGCTGGAACGCAAGGCGAACGCCTCTGCCTCCACCGGCGTCCCTGCCGTGCGTCAGCAGCCACCGGAGATCGCCACCGCGGTCCTGCACAGCACGCTGAAGAGGCTTCGCCGTACCCTTCGCGCGCTTACGCCACCCCCGCGCACCTCCCGCTGGAGTCACTACACCACGACTGCCAGCCACTACAGCGCGGAAGATCACGCGCGCAAGGCCGCATTTGTCGAGCGGGCGCTCGCGCAGGCTGCGCCGCAGCGTGTCCTCGATGTTGGCGGCAATACCGGCCACTACTCACGCATCGCCACCGCCGCCGGCGCCCGCGTCGTCGCCTGGGACACCGATGTACAGGCCGCCGATGCCAACTGGCGCGAAGCCCGCGCGAAACACGAGCCGATTCTTCCACTCATCGCCAACATCGCCCGACCCACGCCCGCCGTCGGCTGGCAAAACGCTGAGAGCCTCAGCCTGCTTCAGCGCTCCGAGGGCGCATTCGACGGCATCATGATGCTTGGCGTCATCCATCACATGCTGCTGATCGATCAGATTCCGCTCCCCGCCATCTTCGATCTCGTTCGCCGCCTCACCACACGCTGGGCCATCATCGAGTGGGTACCCGCCGCAGATTCGCAGTTCCTGCAACTCTGCCGCGGGCGCCAGGACATCTACGGCCATCTCGACGAAAACGCATTCCTCGGGGCCGCCGATCAGCACTTTGTCCGCCGTCTGGTGGAAAATCTGCCCAACGGCCGAAGTCTCTGGCTCTTCGAGACACGGTGAGAACACCTGCGGTCCTGCAGGGCGCGGGTCTCGCCACACTCTATATCGCACCCTTTGCCAGCAACTTCCTCACTCCAACGCTCGGAGATGCTTATCACCGCATCCATCCGCTGACCAGCATCTACCGCGCCATCCTGATCGGCACCATCCTGCTGTGGATTGGGGGAACGCTCGGCTTTCTCCTGCTGGATCAGCTTCCCCTGCGGTGGCGGCGCGCAGTCTGGCTCTTTCCAGCTGTCCTGCTGGTCTGGTTATTCTTCCGCTGCATGACGGGCGCATTCGCGGCTTGGCCGAACATCGCGTTCCAGGCCTTGAAGACAGGCCACTTGCTGACCCCGGTCGCAGTCATCCTCGGCCTGGAGTTACTGCTGCTTCTTCCCCGAGTCTGGGACCGCTGCATCGCCGGCATCCGTGCCGCGTACGCAATCTGCGGGTTCGGCCTCCTCGTGATCGTGCCCCGCATTGCATATCACGCGCTTCGCTTCGAACCGCGGGAACAGGCTAGCTTCGAACGCGCCGCTCTTCCTCCGGTCCCGGCATCCGAGCCCCGCATCGTCTGGATTCTGATGGATGAGCTCTCTTACGACCTGGTCTTCGACCACCGGCCATCCGATGTATTTCTTCCCAACTTCGACAGCCTCGCAAAATCGAGCGTCACCTTCTCCGCGCTCCAGCCGGTTGGCAACGACACG
>DASZGZ010000273.1:0-4851 GCA_035938355.1 Acidobacteriaceae bacterium | reverse complement strand
GTGAACTTCAGCGACTTCCTCGGCAATCAGGCCACGGTGCGCCGCCTGCGCGAGACGCTCGCCGCCGGCCGGCTGCCCTCCGCCATGATCCTGAGCGGCTCACGCGGCGCCGGCAAGTACACGCTCGCTGTGCTTCTCGCCCAGGCCGCCAACTGCCTCACGCCCATCACCACCGACGGCCTCCCGGATGCCTGCGGTGTCTGCGCCAACTGCGAGCGCATCGGTGCCTCGCTTTCGCTCGACGAACGCTTCGCGGAAGCCGTAGCCGCGCGCGAGGAAATGCGCGATGCCGACAAGAAGGACACCCGCATCCTCATCCAGACCCACCCGGACCTGCTCATCATCCCACCGGATCCGCCGCAGCTCCTCATCAAGCTCGGCCAGGTACGCGCCGTCATCTCGCGCATGTATCGCCGCCCCGCTCAGGCGCAGCGCGCGTTTTATATCTTCACCGCCAGCGCCTTCATGAAAGAAGCTGCCAATTCGCTCCTCAAAGTTCTCGAAGAGCCGCCAGAGCACGCCACCCTCATCCTGCTGGCGGAGAATCCCAGCGAGCTGCTGCCGACCATCCGCTCCCGCGCCGGAGTACTGCGGCTCGGCGCACTGCCCGCGGCGGAGATCGATGCCCTGTTGGCCGCGCGTCGGCCCGAGCTCAAGGCCGCGGAACGCACCCTCGTCGGTCGCCTGGCAGAGGGCGCCGTCGGTCGTGCGATCGGCTTCGATCTGCCCGCATATCTGGCATCGCGTCAGGATGCACTCATCGTGCTGCATACCTCGCTGGCCGAGCCGGACTACAGCACTCTCTTCCGCATGACAGAGACCTATCGCGCCGGCGCCGAGGGTGCCGGAAAGACCTCCGGTATGCTGCATGCGTTGACGCTACTGCTGGAAGATTTGTTGCTGGTCCACTCCGGCGTGCCGGCGCTGGTTCGCAATACTGACCTGGTAAAGGAGCTCTCCCGCATGGCGCAAGGCATCACTCCGCAATGGATCGAAGCCGCCTCGCGCGGTGTCGACCAGGTAGAAGCGGGTATGCGGCGCAACCTTCTGCGCTCGCTCTCGCTGGACGCCTTTGCCACCGGCCTCCCCGTTCGCTAGACGTCGATCTGTCACGATGCACAAATTTCGCTGGCGTTGCCTGCACACCTGTGGTCTATGATCACGAAACTCTCCTACCCGACCGAACGTGAACCAGAGAAGTTTCCGTGTCGCAAATCTTTCTCTCTCGTTTCGGACGGATTGCGCATCTACATGAGGTAACACCAACAGGCACGCTTATGGCGAACCAATCACCACTCCCATCGCACGATGAGGGCGAAGAACGGCTTGATGGAGCAGCGATACCCTCTGTCCCGCCTTCCGGACCCCGCAAGCTCATTCGGCCCAGTCTTCCAGCAGGTGCCAGGAGCCGCAGGTCTTATCCACAGCGCGATACGCCGTTGTTAATCCATCAACATCTGCCGGCGGCCAACGGACGCGGCGAAAGCTCGCATGCAGAGGCCTTTTATCTCCAGAAGCAGATGCACGCCCAGACCGTCATGGTCTTCATGCTGGAAGGCGGAGACCGCGTCGAAGGCGCCATCGAGTGGTACGACACCGCCACTATCAAGGTGCGTAATGGCAGGGTCCGCACCCTGATTTACAAAGCAGCAATCAAATATCTTCACAAAGCAGGTGATCCACATCCCTGAGCGCCCACGCCGCAGGCGGTAACATCATGCCTCCGGCAGGCGTGCCGCCTTTTCCAGGCGATCACGCAGCGCACGCCCTATTCCCCGCTCCGACGGCAGTGGACACACGATGTGCGTGGCCTCCTGCGCATCCAGCCAGCGCAGCCCGGCGAAGAAACGCTGTGCCAGCGAGTCAAGATCGCCCCAGTGTCCCCACGCGAAGATGGCATCTGCTGCCCGCACATCGCTCTTGAACTCGTCGGGCGCCATCACGCCTACCCGTACCCCGTTGCGTTCCCGCTTCAGCTTCATGACCGCCTGGAAGAGCCGGAAGCCCAGCATGGATTCTTCCTCGCCTCCGCCCATCTCCACCAGTACCAGCGTGGCTCGCGGCGCGTAATGCCGGATTCCTACCCCGGGCGATGGCAGTCCCGCCGGCTCGCTCGCCGCCAGGCCGTTTCGGTCGTACAGCTTCACCTCACCCGCCACGCCGCGCAGCGCCTCCAGCGTGACGGCTCCCGGTCTGTAGACGATCAGCGGCAACTGGCTCGCATCCACCACCGTCGACTCCACACCGTGCCGCGCCGGCCCCCCATCCACCACTGCGTCAATGCGGCCATCCAGGTCGTCCAGTACGTGCGCCGCCGTAGTCGGGCTAGGCCGCCCGAAGGAGTTGGCGCTCGGCGCGGCAATCGGCATGCCGGCAGCGGCGATCAGTGCGCGCGCCACCGGGTGCGACGGCACCCGCACCCCCACCAGTGGACGTCCCGCCGTCACCACATCAGGCACATCCGGGCCGCGCGGCAGCAGCAGCGTCAGCGGCCCGGGCCAGAATGCCTCCATCAGCGCACGCGCCTGGTCGCTGATCTCAGCCACCAGTCGGCCCAGCGGCAGGCCCTGGCTCACATGCACAATCACCGGGTCCCACGCCGGCCGCTGCTTCGCGGCGAAGATGCGTTCCACTGCCTTCTCATCGAAGGCATTGGCACCCAGCCCGTATACCGTCTCAGTGGGAAATGCGACTGTGCCCCCCGCGCGCCAGATCGTGGCGACACGTTCGATGGTGGCCGCTGCTGTCTTGTTCTGTAGATCGAATTCGCTCAGGAGAAGGCGTTCGGTCTCTGCCATCTATCCATTATGCGGCGTCTTCGCAATGGCGATATAACGCGTGTTGTTCGCGCGCCCGGCCCCGCGCAGGAGCGGTTGGGCGATGAGAGCGTAGGCATTGGGGTGGGAAAACGGAACCGCACTGGAGCGTCCCGAGTAGAAGGCCTGCACGAAATCGTTGACACCCAGCTGTATGGTGGTCCCCCGCAATCGCGAACAATACCGCCAGTGGAATGGATGCGCTCACAATCAGTGTGCTCGCCAACTGCCCAGAAACAACAGCACCATCATGGCGGTGAGAAACGCGGCCGTCACTGCTTCCTGCACCACATCCTGGATCGAAGCCCGCACCAGCACCGATTGATGGAAGATCGGCGTCAGCGTGTCCGTCGCAGCTCGCATTTTGTACTTGAAATCACAGATGACAAAGTGCTTGCCTAGATTCATGCCGCATAGATCGGTGGTCACTGCAGCGCATGCGGAAGTCCACATCCCAGTGTGCGATCTTTCGCTCGATATCACCCCTGAGGGTGGAGGATTCCACTATCAAATCACCGACCTACGTTCCAAATGTTTGATTCAGACTGAAGGCGGTCTGTTCGTCTCACTCGACAATGCAAAGTGTAAAGCCGCAGCTGAAGCGCGGAACTATGCCGGTGGCTATCAAGGCCTGATCGAGTGGACACCCATTCGCTTCAAAGATGTATAGGAGTACCTGGCCGTACGTCTGAGGCGCGTTAGCGCATCCCCGCGAGCGGGCCGCAGAGCAAGCCACTCGCTCGATTGACCAGCATGACCGCCCAGGCCTACCATCCGCGACACAAGGGCCTTGTCTCGCGAAAGGAGACACACGATGAAGACCTTGAATTGCCGGGATGTAGGTGTCGATTGTGACTTTGTAGCTCAGGGGGAAACCGAGCAAGAGGTTATGGAGAAAGCGAAGCAACACGCTCGCCAGGACCATGGCTTTGCGGATATTCCTCCAGAACTGGAAGACAAGGTGAAGGCTGCCATCCACGACAAAGAAACGACGGCCGCGTAGCAAAACGAACTTGATCTGAGCCGGCTCCTCTGCGGGCCGGCTCTTTCGTTTTGGCATCGGTACTCCCTCACGTAATCTGGTTTTGTCTATGCCGCCACTGCTCAACGCGCAGAACATCACTAAGACCTTCGGTCCACGGCCGCTCTTTCGCGACCTCTCTTTTACAGTCGATGAGAACGCACGCATCGGACTGATCGGTCCAAACGGAGCGGGCAAGTCGACGCTCCTGAAGATACTGGCAGGCGACATCGAGCCCGATACCGGTGAGTTGTCCGTCCGTAAACGAACCCGCACGAGTTACGTGTCGCAGAACTCCGACTTCGCGCCCGGCGAGACCGTCTGGTCGGTGATGGAAGATGCAGTTCGCGCGGCTCGGGTGCCTGCAGCCGATTGGGACAGAAATATTCGGGAAACCCTCGGGCGCGCCGGCTTCAGGGACTTCTCCGCAGCGGCGGCTTCTCTCTCCGGCGGTTGGCGCAAGCGCCTCGCCATCGCGCAGGCCCTCGCCGTAGCGCCCGACGTGCTCCTGCTGGACGAACCGACGAACCACCTCGACCTGGAAGGCATCGAGTGGCTCGAAGGCATCCTGAAGAGCGCATCCTTCGCCTCCGTCACCATCAGCCACGACCGATACTTCCTCGAGGCAGTCGCCCTCGAGATCGCGGAGATCAACCCCGCCTACCCGGACGGAATCCTGCGCACGCGTGGCAACTACAGCCGCTTTCTCGAGGACAAGGAGGCCTTTCTCGAGGCGCAGCAGCGCCGCCAGGAATCGCTGGAAAATCGCGTCCGCACGGAGATCGAATGGCTCCGCCGCGGACCCAAGGCGCGCGCCACCAAGGCGAAGGCGCGCATCGACAACGCGCACGTCTTGATCGGCGAACTTGCCGAGGTCACAGCGCGCAACCGCACCGCGACCGCCGAGATCGAGTTCACCGAGAGCGGCCGCGAAAGCAAGCGCCTCGTCACGCTCGACCACCTCGGCTACGAGGTCGCAGGCCGCACGCTCTTTCGCAATCTGACCTTCCCGCT